>JAAYEJ010000067.1 GCA_012728835.1 Candidatus Brocadiaceae bacterium
ACCACACCCCGTCGCTCTACCACCGGACGGCGAGCGAGGCGATCAGCGGGGTCGTGGCGCGGTTCGTCAGCGACCTGGCCGAAGGCCGGCCGAACCCCGTGCTGGAGAAGGCCACCATCATCCGCGAGGGCCGCATCCTGGACGAGCGCATCGCACGCTTCCAGAAGCGCACGTGAGCCGGCCGCTCTCCGGGGAACCGCCGTTCCCGCGAATCGGCCGCGCCGAGAGGCTACAATCCCCGCCTGTCGGGCACTCCCGGCGCCGTTCACCATGAGGAGGCGTTGTCATGACTCGATGGGAACTGCCGTTTCGCCAGATCCACCTGGATTTTCACACGAGCGAAGACATTCCCGACGTGGGCGCGGACTTCGACGCCGAGGAGTTCGCCGCCACCCTGGAGAAGGCGCACGTCAACTCCGTCACCGCGTTCGGCCGGTGCCATCACGGCTGGATCTACTTCGATTCAAGGGAATTCCCCGAGCGCGTCCACCCGACGCTCGCCCGCCGCGACCTGCTCAGGGAGCAGATCGAGGCCTGCCACGCGCGCGGCATCCGCGTGCCCATCTACACAACCGTTCAGTGGGACCACTACACTTCCCAGCGCCATCCGGAGTGGTGCGTCCTGGACCCGGACGGCAGGCTGTCCGGCACCCCGCCGTACGAGGCCGGCTTCTACCGCTACCTCTGCGTCAACACGCCCTACCGGGAATTTCTCAAGCTCCACGTGCGGGAGATGCTCGAGACGCTGCCCGTCGATGGGTTCTTCTTCGACATCGTCCAGCACCGCGACTGCTCCTGCCGCGGCTGCCGGGACGATATGGAGGCAGCCGGGCTCGACCCGGCCGTCCACGCAGACCGCATGCGCCATGCGAAGCAGATGCTCGATGCGTTCAAGCAGGACATGACCGAGTTCGTGCGGCGGTTCAACAAGGACTGCCTCGTCTTCTACAACGCCGGGCACGTCGGGCCCGCCGTGCGGGATTCGGCCCCGGCCTACACGCACTTCGAAGTGGAGTCCCTTCCGAGCGGCGGCTGGGGCTACATCCACTTCCCGCTGTCCGTCCGCTACGCGCGCACGCTCGGCCGGGACTGCCTGAGCCACACCGGGAAGTTCCACACCGCCTGGGGAGATTTCCACTCGTTCAAGAACCGGCCGGCACTCGAATTCGAGTGCCTGCGCATGCTGGCGCTGAACGCGAAGTGCGACGTGGGCGACCAGCTCCACCCGCGCGGCCGGCTCTGCCCGCACGTCTACGACCTGATCGGGTCGGTCTACAGCCTGGTCGAGGCGAGGGAGCCCTGGTGCGCGGGCGCCCGGGCCGTCGCGGAGATCGGCGTTCTGACGCCGGAGGAGTTCACCGGCCGGCGCGAGGCCGCCGCCGGCGCGGTGCGTATCCTGCAGGAAGGCGCGCGGCAGTTCGACGTGCTCGACACGCGCAGCGACTGGGCGCCGTACAAGCTGCTCGTGCTGCCCGATCACGTGCCCGTGGACGACGAGCTGGCCGCCCGGCTGCAGGGCTACCTCGACGCCGGAGGCCGGCTGATCGCTTCCTTCGAGTCCGGCCTGACCCCCTCGAAGGACCGCTTCGCGGCGGCAGGGCTCGGCGTGCGGCTCCGGCCGAACCCGACGCGGTGCCCCGACGGCCGGCTCGCGCGCGATACCGGGTGGGAGGGCCGCAGCGCATACGCCGAATACGTCCTCCCGTCGGGTGCCATCGGGCAGGGCCTGCCGCCCACCGAACACGTGATGTACGCGAAGGGCGTCGAAGTCGAAGCGCAGCCCGGAACGGACGTCCTGGCCCCCGTGATCGCATCCTACTTCGACCGCACGAGCGAACACTTCTGCTCGCACCGCCAGACGCCGTCTTCGGGCCGGCCCGACTACCCCGGCATCGTGCGCCGGGGCGGCGCCGTCTACTTCGCACACCCCGTCTTCAGCCTCTACAACGCGTGGGCGCCGCGCTGGTGCCGGACGCTCCTCCTGAACGCCGTGGACATGCTGCTGCCCGAGCCCCTGCTGCGCCACGACGGCCCGACGGGCCTCATGGCGACGGTGAACGAGCAGGCCGCCGAGCGGCGCTGGATCGTGCACCTGCTCCATTACGTGCCCGAACGGCGCGGGCGTGAGCTGGACGTGATCGAGGACGTGATCCCGCTGTTCGGGCTGAACGTATCGGTCAAGGTGCCGGGGACGGTTCGGTCCGTGCGCAGGGTGCCCGACGGCGGGCCGCTGGAGTTCCGCTTCGAAGGCGGTCGGGTGGACTTCCTCCTGCAGCGCCTCGACGGCCACGCCATGGTGGAACTGGCGTTCTGAACGCCCGCGCGCCGGCCGCCGGCCCGTCAGCGGCTCCGGGGGGTGTAGGCGCCCTGGAAGGTCCAGGCGCGGAACATGTTCCCGGTCGCGTAGGCGACCGAGACGATCATCCGGGCCGAGGTCCCGCGGGCGTTCGTCGGGTAGAACTGCACCGTGTAGTAGAAGCCGGGGTAGAACGGATGTTCCCGGGCGACGGTAACGGGCGTGCCGGCCTTGTGCGCGACGGCCGCCGTGCCGCCCACGCCGCGGTCGAACTTGCCGTCGTTGTTTGCGTCGCTGATCGTGAAGGAGGTCGCACTGCGCGCGTCGTAGCGCATCCACTCCTCGTCCACGACGATGTAGCCGGGCACCGGCGCCCCGGCATCTGACCCATCGGGGAGCCCCTGGGGGTTGCCGTTCACGAGGACCGTGTCGTCATCGTGGTCAATGTCCGCGTCCAGCACGTAGAACCATGTGCGCGGCTGCAGGATCGGGTCGCCCTGCACGTACGAACCGCCGGGCCCGGCCACGTGGTCGCAGGTCGCGAATCTGTTGGCCAGCCTGCGGCTGTAGTAGATCAGGTCGCTGCCGATCAGGAACGGTCCCTCCGTGCGGGTGTCTTCCTGTTCCGCCTGCAGCGGGAAGAAGTTGTGCCGGATGGGGTAGAGGTCGAAGTTCGCCGAGGGGTAGTCCATCTCGGCCTGTGTCGTCTGGACGTCGAAGCTGCCGTCGCCGGCGCTCGCCGTCGGCTGGTTCAGGTCCGTCTTGGCGAAGACCTCGCTGAAGCGCACATCCTGGGCCTCGGCGATGAGTTCCTCGGCGATGAAGGCGGCCGTGCGGCGGTTGGACGCTTCGGCGTGGAGGACGCCGGCGGTGACGAAGAGGCTGACGATACTGACCGAACCGGTCAGGAACACGGCCAGCCCCAGGAGGACCTCCGTCAGCGTCATGCCGGACCGACGGCCGGCGCCGCGTGCAAGCGTTTTGCAGATGCGATGCATGTCCGCCTCCTTCGCCGGCCCATGGCCGGGGCGCCGGCCCGCAGCCGGCGGGGTTGTCACCAGGATTCCCTGCCAGTGAGGTTGCGGAAGACGCGGCTGAACGTGAAGCCGAACTCGACTGGCGCGCCGACGGCGTGGGCGACCTCCGCCGTGCCGCGGACAGCGCGCTCACACCCGGTGAAGGTCTGCGTGTCCTCGTCGAATGCCTCGAACCGGATCCACTCGTCCTCGATGCGGATGTAGGGCCACCGGGTGTTGTAGGCCGGCACATTGCCCCGCACGCGGATGCTGTCCCCGAGGTCCTCCACCACCTCCAGGCGCCCGACGCCGGGCAGCCGGTCCGGCGGCGTCGTCACGACCACCACCATGATCGCCGAGGGGAAGACGTTGTCGTCGACCCGCTCCTCTTCTGTGGCATAGTCGTCGGGATCGGCGAAGCCGGGCTGGCCCCAGTCCATCCGGAATGACGGCGTTGAGGCGTCGTCCAGCCGGTCGCTGTCCCACGCGAACAGCGGGCCGCAGGTGGTCGGCTTATACGAGTTGGTCCAGACGTGGAAATCCGGGTCGCCCCGGCCCTCCCAGGTGGTCGTGTACTGGCTCCAGCAGCGGACTTCGAAGTGGAGCACGTTCTCGGCCAGCGGCAGCGCCTTCCCCTTGATGCGGTCGGCGGTCGCAAGCACGTCCCTGTCGAAGAACGTATGCCCGGGATCGTCCAGGTTGACGGGGTCGTCTCCTATGGGCGAGAGCACCGCGCGGTAGAGCGTGTCGGAGTCGTCGCCGTCCAGCCCGCGCAGGTAGGCCACCTCGCAGAGGCCCTCGAGCGGGGCCAGGTCATCCTCCATGTCGATCAGGTTGTAGACGCCGGTCGCGTTGGCGACGTCGCCGGCCGCGCGCAGGTAGGGGTTGAGGGTCTGGTCGGGAAGCCCCCGGACGAACCGCAGCCTCTGCCGGCCCTCATCGTCCCCGTCCACCCAGAACTTGATGCGCATGTCGTAGTCTTCGGCTTCCTTGTTCCAGAACTGGCTCCGGCAGGCCCCGATGTCGTCGGCGATCTGGTGGAAGACGATGGTGGCGGCGTCGTAGGCGGCGGCGCGGCGATGGCCGATCCGCCACAGGCTGCTGCCATACTGCAGGGTGCGGATGGCGATCGAGCCGAAGATGATCACCAGCGTCATGGCGACCAGCATCTCGACAAGCGTAAACCCGGCCCGGCGCCGGGACGCCGCCCTGGCCTGCGTCGCACAGCGCCTGCCCGTGAGTCCTGTCGTTTGTCGCTCTCGACTGATCATGTCTGTCTATCCCTCACAGGCGGCTCAGAAAGTCATGGGCTCGGGGACCATCTCGATTCGGACTTCGTCCAGCTCCACCATCTCCGACCAGCCGCCGCCCGGCACGGGCGCGCCGGCTTCATAGGTGGTGCTGTAGGGCTCCGTCTCGGACAGGTCGAAGTAGAACCGCACTTCGACCCGGGTGTTGACCACCGGCCGCTCGCCGGCGCCGTTGGAGAGCGAGAGCACGTCCTCCTGGTCGCCCTCGTTGCAGATCCGGCCCCAGATGTTGTCTGCCGCGCTCGCGTCCGGGTTCGTGTTCCAGGGCTCCGTGTCGTCGATCTTGACGACGACGGCGACCTGCTGGCCCTCTTCGAGTGGCTCCTTGAAGCGCCACCGCACGGTCCGCAGCCGGCCCGGGCGGTCGACGCTGAAGCTGTACATGCACATGTCGCCGCCCAGTTCGGCCCCCGTGTATCCCGTATGGTTGCCCCAGGCGGTTCCGACCTGATAGCGATCCAGGTGCCGCACGGGCACGTGGCGGACGATGTCGCCGGCCGCATGGCCTGCGGCGGCCGTGTTGTAGCAGCCGCGCCGGTAGCCGCCGCCAAGCCGCAGCTCGCCTTGCGGAGGCGTGCCCCAGGCCGCGATTTCCTCGTAGGCCAGGATCTCGTCGCCGATCTTCACGTAGCCGGTGAGGGGCAGCACCGAGGCGTCCTCCACCGCGATGGCGGTGTCGCCGGCCCCAACGCCGGCGACCAGCCGGGTGGCCGGCAGGAAGCTGAGCGGGATGACCGCGCGCCAGCCCTCATGGACCTCGGCGAAGCCGCCGCCCAGCGGGGTCAGGTCGTCGCGCATCTGCGCCACACCGGCGAACGTGTGCCCCGGCGGCGAGAGGAACTCCTGGTAGCTGTAGATGTGCCCGGCCACCATGAACAGCCCGCTGAGGGGCATCTCGGCCCGGCCCAGGGCCTCGGCCATGTCGAAGGCGCTCCCCGCCTCGCGCCCCAGCAGCGGCCAGCCGGTGGCGTCGTCCCAGGTCCACCGCTCGACCGTTCCGTCGGTCGCGGCGGCGCTCCAGTCGGCAGCAGCCACCCGCAGATTCGGCAGGGCCGTCAGGCGCAGTTCGTCCAGTTCGCCCTCGAAGACCTCGCCGCCGTCCCGCGCACCGCCGAGGCTGAGTTCGCTCCCCACGGGGCCGCACGGCAGGGTGCCCGACAGCAGGGGCGTGCCCGCCAGCACGGCGGCCGTGTGCTTGACGAGCACCTTCCACCGGTCCTCCGGCAGCAGGTCGCCGGCTCCTTCCAGCGGGTAGAGCGTCGGGTCCAGCCCGATCCACCGGAAGTCGTGGTACGCCGCCCAGGTCGGCCAGGCGCCCATCGGGTGCGAGGTCCCGACGATATACGAGTTCGCGGGAACCGCGCCCCGGTCATAGGAGCCGTTGCCCAGGTCCGTGTGGTACCACAGCGAGACCTCGTCGGTTGCCACGGGGGGCTGCCAGCCGGCCGAATGCACCGTGGTGCGGACGACGGGCAGCATCAGGGCCACCAGCTCGCCCCGCATGTGCGTCTCTTCGAGGCCCTTCGCGCTTCCGTCCGCGAAATCCACCAGATGGAGGGCGTCGACCTCCACCATGTTCCCGCTGCCGGGCGGATCCTCGACCCAGTATGTGCCCTTGGCGTCGTAGGCGTAGGCGTGTCCGGCGGAGCCGATGACGACGGCGCCCTGCTCCGGCAGCCACGAGGCATCGTCCAGGCCGATGTAGCCCAGCGTCAGGGGCCACTCGCCGGTCGGCCCGGGGCCCCAGGTGACCGCCGCCGTGCGGTTCGGATAGGCCATGGCGACCGGCAGGAAGGAGCCCTCCTGCACGGCGCCCGGGCCCGCCTGGCCGGTCGGGTGATGGAACGTCCAGTCCATTTCCCGATCGTAGATGCCGTCGATGAACATGGCGATCTCGTTGCGGAACGTGCCCGCGACAGCCACCGCCACGTGGTACCACCGGTTGGACTCCAGGGGGATGTCGGAGACGGCCTCCACGTAGCCCTCGTATCCGGCGAGCGTCCGGTCGCCGACGGGCTCGTCGATGCGGAGCTTCAGCCGGCCGTCCTCCAGGTAGACGCGCACCTGGTTGATCGCCGTCAGCGCGTCGGGGTCGGCTCCGTCGCCGAGGTCCACCAATAGCTGCCGCGAGGTCACGTCGTCGGCGGGCCGCATCCAGAACTCCACGGCGAAAGGCTGGATGGTGGCGTCGCGCGAGTCGGCTTCGACGTGCCGCTCCCCGGCGACCGCGTCGTAGTGCGTGCGGTAAGCGAGCCGCGTGGACCGCAGGCCCTCGCTCGTTGTGTTCGTCACGTCGGCCTCTGTGCCCAGCACCATCTCCGTGTCGGCGGCGATGGAGAAGTCCAGGTCGAAGCTCGGCGTGCTCTCGTGCAGCCCCTCCTGAAGCGTCGTGTAGCGGGTGGCGTTCAACTGGTCCAGGAGAGGAGCCACCGTGCCGACGCCGTCGTCGAGGTCCTCGTAGACGTCCGTCGTTGCGGCGTCAAACGTCGCGGGATCGAAGCCCATGTTGATGGGGTTGGTGAGGAAGTTCCCGTTGCCGCCGGCCGTCTGCCAGTGGGTCCAGAAGTCCTTCTGGCTCCGCAGGACCCAGTAGAGGGGGTCGAGCGGCGGGGCGACGTCGTAGATGCGCGCGATCGCCAGGCCGGCGTTCACGGGCACCTGGGCGATGGGCGTGCCGGCCCGGTCGTCGACGATGCCCACCGAGTCGATGCCGATCATCGTGCCGCTGTTGAACCGCAGGGGCACGGTGGAGACGGCCGGCCAATCCGCCGGGTCGGTGTCGAAGTTGTGCCTCAGCAACTGCACCTGCGCGGCGGAGAGCGAGGCTACGGTGCCGAAGAAGGCGTCCAGATCCGCCCGGTCGACGAACCAGTTCTCGCCGGAGGTACGGTCGAGCAGCGCTTGGGCCACGGCGTCCGCTTCGGCCGGCCCGATGCTCGTCGTGTCGTCGCTGATGCCATCCAGGATCGAGCGCAGGACGATGTCGCTCGTGACGGTGTTGATGTTGATCGCGTGCCGCGCCTCGGCGTGGAGTTCGTCGGGGTCCGCGCCGCCGCTCTGATACTCCTCGTACAGGTCGATCTCCCAGGAGATCACGCAGCCGTCCAGAGACCGCCCCGCGTCGTGGTCCACACCGGATGTGCCGAACTCCCCGCGCGTGACGCCGGTCAGCAGCGGGTAGGGCGCCGCCGTGGCGTCGATGCCCGTGTAGCTGATCCACTCGTGTCCCTCCACCGGGTCCTCGATGCGGATGTAGCCCGTGGCGCCGTCCATCAGGCGGAACCCGGCGACGCTGGTGACCGGGATGTCCGCTGGAGACTCGTCGATGTCCTCGGCCAGTTGTGTGTCTTCGTTGCGGGAGGAGACGATGCGGTACTCCGCGTCCCCGGTCGGCGTGTCCGTCAGCCGCACGATGGTGCCGAGCCCGATGCCGTTGGCGGAACTCAGGTTCGCCGAAGACTGGTCTGTGGCCGCGTCGCCTCCGCTCGGGCCGGCCTCGATGTTGCCCTGGAGTGCAAAGGGTCCCTGCCAGCGGGAGGTGCCGGTGTGTTCCGAATGGACCGTGACGTAGCGGCGAAGCTTGTCGAAGTCGGCGGCGCTCAGCGGCGCGCTGGTCGCGCCCCAATAGGTCCCGTCCGCGTCCGCGATGTTCTTGAGCATGCTGAGGTTCTGGAAGGGGGTGTATTCGATGTCGGTCGACGTCTTCCACCAGGTGTAGTAGAGCCGGTAGTTGGAGATGGCCCGGGCGATGTCCATCCGGTTGCCGGCGTCGGTGCCGATCCCCAGCTCCTCCAGCAGGTTCAGGATCACGTCGTAGGGCGCCGTGTTGATGTTGATGAGCGCCTGCTGGTCCTGCACGGTCAGATGCCACAGCGCGCTGTCGGGGTAGAAGGACACGATGGCGCCGGGCGCATGCGCCTCCGGTGTCGTCCCGAACAGGCCCCGGTGCTCGTCGAGCACCGTCAGGGTTCCGTGCGGGAAGTCGGCGCTGCTCGGGTCCATGTCGTCCCGGCGGACGTAGGCCAGCCACTCGTTGTTCACGCGGATGTAGCCGTCGACCGTGTTGTCGTCCCCGTCGTTCGGGAATCCGAGGGCGTTCTCAACGGTCAGGGTCCCGCCGCCGGCAGCGCCCAGGGTGCTGGCGGTGGCCCGCGTGCGCAGCGTGACGTGGAACTCCCAGGGCGTGTCGACCGCCGGATCATTGAACGGGAAGAAGGCGTCGGGCGTGGCGCTCGCGAATGCCTGGTCTTCGAGGGCGTAGACGCCGCGGCTCAGCACGGCGATGGCGTGGCTGACGGCGCCCTGGGCGCCGGCGCGGGCGCGGACCGCGTGCAGGGCCTGCGTGCCCGAGCCGTGCTGCATGCGCATGAAGACGGCGAAGGGCAGGGCCAGCAGGAACATGGCGGCCAGCACGATGAGGGCCAGCATCAGCGCGGCCCCCCGGCGGCCGTCCCGTCCGCCCGGGATGCGGGCCCGCGGGCCCGGTGTGGTGTCGCTCGTGGTTCTCATGCGTTCTGCCTCGCTTCTGTGCCGCGCTGTCATGGCCAGACCACCCGGCCCACCACGCCCGCCGGCGTCACGCGCACGACGCGGGCGAACCAGACGGGGTCGCCCGCGTCGTGCGCATCCGCCAGCGTCCCGTACGCGGCGCGGCGGTCGTTGAACTGAATCAGGTTGAGGTTCGCGCCGGCGGCCGAGTCATACCGGATCAGTTCGTAGTACACCTCCCCGGCGTCTTCGCTGCGTATGAGCACGATGCCGCCGTCGGGCGGCATGGGGTTGCGGCCCTGCAGGGGGAGTGTCAGGGCGTCGACGGCGACGTCGCCGGCGAGTTCGGCCATCTGGTAGGGGTCGCCGACCGCGATGAAGACGTCGCCGCCGTGGTAGGCGATGTCGAGCCGGCCCTGTCCGTCGAAGTGGATGGCGCCGTGGGAGGAGAAGATCGGGACGCCCTCGGGCATCCGGGTGCGCTCGCCGCCGGCCACCGACAGGATCTTGGGCTGGTCGATCCGGCCCTGCATGTACACCGTGGTCCCCATGGGGGGGAACAGCGCGGCGCCGATCGTCAGGTTCGCCCCCCGGGCGGCGCGGATCCGCTGGGGCGCGACGAATGTCACGTCCGTGTTCTGCGGCGGGTTGGGCGGGTTGGGATCGGCCACGGGGTTATCGTCTTCGGGCTGACGAGAGCTGTCCAGGTCGGCCAGGACGCCGTTGACGAACAGGCGCGCTTCATAGCCGTCGAACTCGATGGCCACATGGCTCCATTCCTGCCCGGCGATCTCGAAATCCTCATGGGCCCTGAGCATGATCGCCGTGTTGGCAGGGTCGTCGTCCAGGAAGAAGCCGCCGCAGGGCGCATATCGCTCCGGGGACGTGCCGGTGCAGACGAGTCCCATGGCGTAGCCGGCGGCGTCGGGGTTCACACTGGACTTGCCCATCACGCCCAGCAGTTCACCAGTGGCTACGGTCGGTGCGTCCGGCCACACCCAGGTCTCGATGCGGACGCCGTCGGTCTGGTTGAAGACGGGCGGATTCCCGCAGTCGATGTAGTCGTCGCCGTCAAACGCCAGGCTGAGCCCCACGGCGCCTCCGTGGCCCTGGGTGACGCCGCCGTTCACCTCGCCGTCGTAGCCCTTCGCGCCGGGGGTGATGGTGCCGTCGATGTGTTCGAAGTGCCAGGCGCCCTCGATGGAGGTCGAGAGGCCGTAGATGGAGCGTTCGACGGGGTCGATGCGGACCAGAGCGCCGCGGCCGCTGTCGACGGCGGAGATCTGGGCCCGCCGCAGCAGGCTCTGGATGTCCTGCGCGGCGCCTTCGCGGCTGGTGCGCCGCCCGACCGCGGAGAACGACGCGACCAGCATGCCGGCGACGACGGCGGCGATGGCCATCACGACCAGCAGTTCGATGAGGGTGATGCCGCTGCGCGGCCTGCTCTGGTGCCGGATGCGCCCCATGGCCTCACTCCTCCCAGTTGGTGAGCTTTCCGGACTTCTTCCACCAGCCGGGCAACCAGCCGGGCTCGGTCGGGACAGGCAGGCCGCCGTCCTCATCGCAGCCGGCCATGCCCTCCAGCCCCCAACTGAAGAGCTGGAAGGTGTTCAGGTTCGGGTGGTTGTCCGTCGTCGTGCCGTAGTAGCTGCGGGCATAGCAGGGCTGGAGAACCCCATCGACATCCGCGTACGGGAGGGCTTCCGTGCCGGTTGCCGGGGCATACCACACGTCGTTCTCCTCGTCCCAGCCGTCGTAGTCGGCGTAGTAGCGGTTGTGGACGTAGACGAGCGGGTTGCCCCAGTAGTCGACGATCTCGAAGATCTGGCGGCCGCCGAAGTACCAGTTGGTGGCCTGGGCGACGTCATTCTGAAGGGTGTCGTTCTCCCGGTCATCGGGGGCGGCGTTCAGGTCGTCGGGCACGTCGACGTTGCGCAGCCAGTCGCCTTCCGGTTGGAGGTAAGGTCCGCCGGTCCGGCTTGCCAGGCACGCGACGAAGACCTCGATGCCTTCGTTGATGGTGCTGGGCTCCGTGCCCGTGTCCAAGCCGTCCAGGTGGCCGTCTATGTCGTTGTAGTCGAACAGCTCGGCGAGTTCGTCCCAGTGCATGGGCGGGTATTGGCCGTAGTCGTTGAAGAAGGCCGTGGCGGCCAGCTCGCACTGGCGGATTCGGGCCACGGTGACGGTCACTCCCGACCTGTTCATGGCGGCGATGATGGCCGGGGTGAGCAGTCCGGCCAGCACGGCGATGATGGTGATCACGACGAGCAGTTCCACCAGGGTGAACGCTGCCCGCCCGGCGACGTTTCGTTCCACATGCATCGTTCGGCTCCTTTCCCTGTATTCAGCCGGCCGATGCCCGACAGCCGGGCCGGCGGCGCCTGTGCGTCTTGTGGACGGTGCACCCATCACTTCGTACTCCCGGAGAGCGCGCTCATTATCGAGACCAGGGGCATGAAGAGTGCGATGACGATGAAGCCGACGACGACACCCATGCCGACGACCAGGATGGGCTCCATGAGGCGGGTGAGGCCTTCGACGGCCACGTCGACCTCCTGGTCGTAGTTGTCGGCCACCTTCATGAGCATCGCGTCGAGGTTGCCGGTCTCCTCTCCGACGTCGATCATGTTCACGACGATGTCATCGCAGACCTTGCTCTGTCCGAGGGGTGCGGCAATGGGGTCGCCCTCGCGGACGCTGTCGTGCACGGACTGGATGGCGTTGGCGAGCACCATGTTGCCGGCGGTGTCGCGGGAGATGTTCAGGGCCTCCAGGATGGGCACGCCGCTGCCGATCAGGGTGCCGAAGGTGCGGGTGAAGCGCGCGATGGCCGACTTGTTGACGATACTGCCGAACAGGGGCACGTGGAACTTGGTCCAGTCGACGGTCAGCCGGCCGATGCGGGTGCTGACGATGATCTTGTAGAGGACGAAGATGCCGACCGGGACCGCCGGCAGGACGTACCAGTACTTCGTGCACCACGAGGTGATGTCCAGCAGTAGCTGGGTCGCCGCCGGCAGCTTGACCTCCATCTCAAGGAACATGTCGATGAAGGACGGGATGATCCACTTGATCAGGCCGGCCAGGATGAGGGTGGCGATGCTCAGGACGGCCACGGGGTAGATGAGGGCGCCGACGACGCGGCGCTTCAGCCGGGCGGCCTTCTCACGGAAGTCGGCCAGGCGCTGCAGGACCAGGTCGAGCATGCCGCCGGTTTCGCCGGCCTTGACCATGTTGCAGTAGAGTTCGTCGAAGGCCTTCGGGTGCTTGGCCATGGCCTCCGAGAGGCTGGCGCCGCCCTCGACCTCGTCGGCGACCGACCCGACGATGTTCTTCAGTGCCCCGGCCCGCATCTGGCCTTCCAGGATGTTGAGGGCCTGCACGATCGGGATGCCGGCGTCGGTCAGGGTGGAGAGCTGCCGGGTGAAGCCTGTCAGGTCCTTGCCGCTGACACCGCCGATGGTGAAGGACTTCTTCCGGATGCGCCGGGTGGAGGTCCGACGCTGGCCGGTCTCGGCCTTCTTCTGCGTGACCCGGGTGGGGAACAGGGCCATCCCGCGGATCTTGGCGATCGCCTCGTCCTGGTTGCGGGCGTCAACCTGGTCGACGATGGCCTTGCCCTCGGCATTCATCGCCTCGAATTCAAAGGTTGGCATCGCGGACACTCCTTCGCATGAGAACGGTTCTTCCGGCCTGTTCCGGGCCGGACACCTGGATTTCAAGACTCAGCGCGGCTTCACTGTCAATGTGCTTCCCAAGTCCGTGAATGGATTATCGCCGTTTTGGCCCCAGGTGTCAACCCCCAAAACCGCGGCAGAAGCGGACGGACACGGACTGACACGGACGGACACGGACGGACACGGACGGACACGGACTGACACGGACTGACACGGACGCACGGGCGGGCACGGCGGGGCGTGCCCCTGCACGCGGGTCGCGCCCGGGCGTCCTCGCTCCGAGCGGGCGGGCACGGCGGGGCGTGCCCCTGCGCGCGGGTCGCGCCGGGGCGTCCTTGCCCCGAGCGGTCAGGGGGCGGCCGGGGCCTCTCCGCGTGCGTAGTAGTCGGGGTCCTCGGCCAGGTGGCGGCGGGCCTCTGCGAACATGGGCTCGAGCATCTCGCTGTTCCATGCGCGGTCGGTGTAGGGGCTGGTGCGCATCTTCTGCACCTCGCGTTCCAGTCCCTGGTCGCGGTAGCTGCCGTAGATGTGGAGGGAATCGGCGACGTCGACGTAGCGTCCGCACCGGACCGGGGCGTCGAGGCGCTCGGCCAGGTCGGCGGCGATGCGGCGCTGGAGGTCGGTGAGGGCGAAGACGTTCATGAACCAGGCCTTGTAGAGGTCGCGGCTGCGCCAGTGGGTGTTGAGGTTGAGGGTGTAGCCGTCGTCGACGGGCAGCAGGCGGGCCCAGAGGCGCTGGAGGCAGGGCGGATCGTCGGTGGCGGGGTCGCACTGGGGGATCCACGTGATGGCCTGTGCGCGGCGGGAGTGCGGCGCGGAGGCCAGCTTCTGCACCATGAGGGCGATCTGGTCGACGGCGGGGAACTGCGGTCCCGCCCCGGGCTGTTCCAGGTCCATCAGGGGCCGGTAGGCGAAGAGCCGCTGATGGTAGGTGTAGGTCCACTTGCCCTCGCGGGGGTTGATCCAGTGGTCGTGGATGCCGTCGACGACCTCCTGGCGGTAGACTTCCAGGTCGGTGGGTCCGCCGGGGAAGTTCTTGTGGATGCGCGGCTCGGCCAGGGGGTCGGCGACCTCGACCAGGACGGTGGCGTCGAGGCTGGGGGGGTCGGAGGGCTTGTCGTATTCGGTGCGTACCTGGGCGCCGTGGTCATAGACGGCCAGGACGGCCTTCTCCCATGCCTCGGGCAGGTTGCGGCCGCGCACGCAGAGAACGGGGATGTCAGTCATTGCCGGCCCTCAGTTGTTCCCTGAAGTACTCCATGGCCTGGCGCAGGCCGTCGGCGCGGGGCGTGGTGGGTTCCCAGCCGAGCACGCGGCGGGCCTTGGCGATGTCCGGCTGGCGCACCTTGGGGTCGTCGGTGGGCAGGGGCTGGAACACGATGCGGCTGGAGGAGCCGGTGAGCGCGATGATCTCCTTGGCCAGTTGGAGGACGGTCAGCTCCTCGGGGTTGCCGAGGTTGACCGGGTCGTGCTCGTGGCTGGTCAGCAGGGCGTCGATGCCGCGGACCATGTCGGCGATGTAGCAGAAGCTGCGGGTCTGGGAGCCGTCGCCGAAGACGGTGATGTCTTCGCCGGTGAGGGCCTGTCGGAAGAACGTGGGCAGGGCGCGGCCGTCGCGCAGGCGCATGCGGGGTCCGTAGGTGTTGAAGATGCGTACGATGCGGGTGTCCATGCCGTGGGTGCGGCGATAGGCCATGGTGAGGGCTTCGGCAAAGCGTTTGGCCTCGTCGTAGACGCCGCGGGGCCCGACGGGGTTGACGTTGCCCCAGTAGGTCTCCGGCTGGGGGTGCAGGAGGGGGTCGCCGTAGACCTCGCTGGTGGAGGCCAGCAGGAAGCGGGCACGCTTCTCGCGCGCCAGGCCAAGCGCCTTGTGGGTGCCCAGCGCGCCGACCTTGAGCGTTTCGATGGGGAACTCCAGGTAGTCGACCGGGCTGGCGGGCGAGGCGAAGTGCAGCACGTTGTCGACCGGGCCGGCCACGTGGATGTAGTCGGTCACGTCGTAGTCGATGAACTGGAAGTTCTTGCGGCCGAACAGGTGGCCGACGTTGACGGGCTCGCCGGTCAGGAGGTTGTCGAGACACAGGACCTCGTGTCCCTTCTCCACGTAGTAGTCGCAGAGATGGGACCCGAGGAAGCCGGCGCCTCCGGTGATGACCGTTCTGTGTGCCATGGGCGTCTCCCGATGCAGGTGGTGCGAGGGCGGCGGGCCGCCCGCATCCGGCCGGCGCGGGGCTCCCGTCCGGCTCGTATCGTAGCGAAGAGCGGGGGCAACGGCAAGGCGATTTCGCCGGCGGCAGCATTTGCCGCCCCCGCGGCCTTGTGATACAGTATGCCGAACGTTGAGAACGCGGGGCCGCCCAGCGGCCGCGCGCGGTCCGACTCCCCAGTGCCCCAGGAGTGTGGTCGCCATGCTCACTTCGTTCTTCAGCCCCGCCTCCGTCGCGGTCATCGGTGCAAGCCGTACGCCCGGCAAGGTGGGCTACGACGTTGTCCGCAACCTGGTCGAGGGTGGCTTCCAGGGGACGGTTGTCCCCGTGAACCCGAAGGCGGAGGAGGTGCTCGGGCTTCCCTGCGCCCCGTCGGTGGACCAGGTGGACGGCCCGGTCGAGCTGGCCGTCCTCTGCATCCCGTCGGCCTTCGTGCTGGACGCGATCGAGCAGTGTGCGCGCAAGGACATCCACTCGGTCATCATCATCACGGCCGGGTTCAAGGAGTCGGGCGCGGAGGGCGCGGAGCTGGAGCGGCAGTTGACCGAGGCGTGCCGGCGGGACGGCATCCGCTGCATCGGCCCGAACTGCCTGGGCGTGATGAGCCCCATCACGGGGCTGAATGCCTCCTTCGGCGCGACGATGCCCGGGCCGGGCAGGATCGCGTTCTTCAGCCAGTCCGGCGCGCTGGGCACGGCGATCCTCGACGCGTGCGTGGGCGAGGACATCGGCATGTCGCGGTTCATCAGCTACGGCAACAAGGCCGACGTGGACGAGACGGACCTGATCGAGGCCCTGGGCGAGGACGACGAGACGGACGTGATCCTGGGGTACGTCGAGAGCGTCAACGACGGGCGGAAGTTCATCGACGTGGCATCCCGCGTGACGCGCAAGAAGCCGGTCGTGATCCTCAAGTCGGGCCGCACCAGCGCGGGCGCCCGCGCGGCTTCGAGCCACACCGGCAGCCTGGCCGGCGCCGATACCGCCTACGAGGCCGCCTTCCGGCAGTGCGGCGTCTTCCGCGCCAACACCGTCGAGGAGTTCTTCGACTTCGCCCGGGTGCTCTCCGGCCGGACGCTGCCGGCCGACAACCGCATCGCCATCGTCACCAACGCCGGCGGCCCCGGCATCATCGCCACCGACGCCGTGGAGTCCTCCCTGCTGCGCATGGCCGACCTGGCCGAGACGACCGTGTCCGCACTGACCGAGGCCCTGCCGCCCCAGGCGAACAGGCACAACCCGGTCGACGTCCTGGGCGACGCGCGCGCCGACCGATATCGGACGGCGTTCCGCATCGTCGGCGCCGACCCGAACGTATCGGCGGTCCTGACCATCCTGACCCCGCAGACGTCCACGGAGGTCGAGGAGACGGCGGCGGCCGTCATCGAGGCGTCCGAGGCCACCGACAAGCCCATCGTGGCCACCTTCATGGGCAGCCAGTCGGTGCGCCCGGCCTGGCGCCTGCTGGACAAGGCGGGCGTGGCCAACTTCCCGCGTCCGGACCAGGCCGTCAAGGCCATGGAGACGCTCTACCGCTACGGCCAGTGGCGCGGCGGCGCGCCCAGCGATGCGCCCAGGTACGCGTTCGACGACGGCCTGATCCGCAAGACCATCGCCGGGGCGGCCGAGCGCGGCCATACAACGCTGGCCGAGCGCGATGCGCGCGACATCGCCGAGGCATGCGGGATCGCCCTGCCCAAGAGCGTGTTCGCGGCCGACGAGGAGGCCGCCGTCGAGGCGGCCGGGCAGGTCGGATACCCGGTCGTTCTGAAGATCTCCTCGGACGACATCCTGCACAAGTCGGACGCCGGGGGCGTCAAGGTGCGGCTGGCCGACGCGGAGGCCGTGCGCACGGCGTTCCGGGCGATCATGGACTCCGCGCGCCGCTACAAGCCCGACGCGCGGCTCGACGGCGTGCTGGTGCAGCAGATGGCCCCGTCCGGCCGCGAGGTGATCATCGGCGTCAACCGCGACGCGCAGTTCGGGCCGGTCATCATGTTCGGCCTGGGCGGGATCTACGTGGAGGTGCTCAAGGACGTGACCTTCCGCGTGGCCCCGCTGACGCTTCGGGACGCCCGGGAGATGGTCTCGGAGATCCGGGCGGCCCGCATCCTGCAGGCGTTCCGCGGCGATCCGCCGGCGGACGTCGAGGCCCTGGCCGAGTGCCTGACGCGCGTGTCGCAACTGGCCGTGGAGTATCCGGAGCTGACCGAGTGCGACCTGAACCCCCTGCGCGTCTACCCGGAGGGACAGGGCGTCATGGCCGTGGACGTGCGCTTCGGGCTGGCCTGAGGCGCGGGGCGGGGACCCGGCGGTCAGGCACGGAGCGCCGCCTGCTGGAAGAGCACGAGGGCGTTGTACGCCGAGTGCGTCCAGGCCGCCACGCCGAAGCCGCGCGTCGTGAACACCACGCCGAGCGCCAGCCCACAGACGGTCCGATACAGGAACCGGTAGCTTTCCAGCGGTTCGCCCAGCGGGCCGACGTGGTGCGCGGCCGCGAACAGCACGCTGGAGGCCGCCAGCATGACGGCCAGGCTCGGCGCCCGGCTCCACAGGAACACGCGGCAGAGCAGCAGCGAGCCCCCGCCCACCAGCAGCAGCCGGAAGACGAGTTCCTCGTAGACGCCCGCGCCCAACGCCAGGCAGAGCGGCCCGTGGGCCGGCCAGTCGATCGCGAACACCACCCGCGACGCACGCTCGTCCAGCAGCCCGGCCAGCGCCGGCGCGCCCTTGTAGAGCAGCGTGGCGTAGAAGGCCGATTCGCCGATGATGCCCGCCACGGCCAGCAGGCTGAACGGCCGCGCCCGGCCGCTGCGCCACAGGACGCCCAGCAGCGCGAGCACCAGCGCCACGTTCAGCAGGTGCGCCGCCTCGATGCCGATCAGGTTCAGCGGGCCCGTCAGCCAGGCCTGCGCCAGGTTGCGTTCCCCGTAGCCGCTCTGGATGATGCCCCAGTGGTAGACGAGCATCAGGGGCAGGACGCTGACGATGCCCATCGTGAGCGAACGGGACTCCTCCACGTAGCCCTCGTCCCGTTCGGCGTCCGGCGCGACGCGTTCGCTCATGCGAGCCCTCTCAGCCCGACAGCCCGGCCAGCAGCATGGCCAGGCCCGCCGGCAGGCAGTAGGCCGCAAACCAGTGGAGCCGGCCGCGTTCGATCATCCGCAGGAGGACGATCAGGGCCAGCCCGCCCGTCAGGCCCGAAACCAGGACGCCCGCCGCGAGCGCGCCGGCCGTCACCGGCGGCCCGGCCGCCGGCGACTGCGTTCCGAGGCTCCGGAGCACCTCCCAGACGGCCGCTCCCGTGAGGGCGGGCACAGCCAGGAGGAAGGAGAAACGGCCGGCCAGCCGCCGGTCCAGGCCGGCCGCGCGTCCCGCCACAATCGTGATGCCCGAGCGGCTGAGGCCGGGCAGCAGCGCCATCGCCTGGGCCGCGCCCACCGCCAGCCCGCGGCCGATCGTGACGCGCTCGCGCGTGCCGGGCCGGATCGTGCGCGAGGCCAGCAGGATGGCGCCCGTGCAGCACAGGAACGCGCCCGCCGCCGCCAGGTTGTCGAACAGGCCGCCGATGGCGTCGCCGGCCAGAACGCCGATCACGGCCGCCGGGATGGTGCCGACGACGACCGCAGCGGCCGTGCCGAACAGCGGCGCCCGTTCCTCGATCGCCTCGGCTCCGGCACCGCGCAGGAGCAGCAGCCCGCCCCGCAGCGCATCCGTGACCAGGGCCAGAACGTCGCGCCAGAGGACCGCCAAGATGGCCCCCAGCGTGCCGGCGTGCAGCGCGACTTCGAGGGCGACGCCCGGCTGCTGCACGTTCAGCAGGTGCTTGGCTGCGACCAGGTGGGCGGAGCTGCTGACCGGCAGAAACTCCGTCAGCCCCTGCACAAGCCCCAGCAGAATGCCTTGCCACATGTTCATGTGCAACCCGGTCGCGGGCGTCTGGGGGGCCTCTACGCCCCTGCCGCCCCCCCTCCCGTGGCCGTCTGCGGAGGCAGGGCATCGCGGATGTACTGAAGGCCGGCTTCGGCGGCCTCCTTGCGCGCCCGCAACTCGATCAGCTTCTCCAGGTCGGCGAACACCTCGGCCTCCTGGAGGAACTCCCGCCCGATGGACTGCCCGAAGACGGCCATCTTCTCGCGCAGTTCGGCCATCCGTGCAGGGCTCTCGTCCGGCGGCAGTTGGCCCGACTGCTCCTCGTCCTGCGCCGCGTGTGCACGCAGGGCCTGCATGTCCGGCAACGCGCCGGTGCCGGCCATCTGCTCCAGGCGGCGTGCGGCGGCGTCCAGCCGCAGCCCGGCGGTGGCGGCCAGCGCGATCGTGCCGGGCGGGGCGGCGGCCTCTTCGACCATGGCCTCGACCTCGGACAACCCGAGCCCGACTCGGGACGCCCCCCACTGCTCGTAGGCCTTCGACAGCTCCACGACTGCCTGCTGCGCCGTATCCAGTCCGGCCTGCAGCCGTTCGCGGGCCTTCTGGGCGTTGGCCCGGACTTCGGCGAGGAGGCGTCCGTAGTCGGCCACCTCGGCGTCGATCTGGCCGGCGTCCATGTCGGTTGTCGCGATGCGCCTGGCCAGGCCGCCCTTCCTGGCCGCCAGATCGGTGACGATCGCCAGTGCCTCGGCGCGCCCGGCCCGGAGCCCCCGCTCCTGGGCCAGGGCCCGTCGCCTGTCGACCGTCGCGAAGAACGCGGGCTTGAACTCCTGCCAGGCGAGCTGGCGGCGCGTGCGTTCGGCGGCGATGCGGTCGTGCAGTTCAGCGGCCCGGGCCTGGACCTCGGCCACCGCCTCCGTCAGGAGCGCCCCGGCCAGCCCTTCCTTCTCCTGCCGGGCCTTCTGCTCCTCGGGCGACCCCGGGCGGTAGGCCTGCACCAGGAACACCTCGGCCGACGGCGAGACGGAGGCTCCGTCCTCCGTCCACGGGTACGGACGGGGTCGGACCGTCTCGGCCGCACGCGTCCATTCCTCGGGGGTGGGCAGGCGCTTCATGTGCCAGACGGCGCAGCGCTTCGCCTCCTTCCGCGACAGGCCCACGACGGGCCGGCCCGCCTCCGGGCTGCCGGGCAGCACGTCCTGCCACTGCACGGGCACGTCCTGGCCGGTTCCCTCCAGGTAGTCCATGTACTGGCCGACCGTCAGCGGCCGGGTGGTGATGAACACAAACTGCTCACCCGGCAGGAGCGTTACGCCCGCGGGGGTCTGTGCCGTCGGGCCCACCACGCGGCGCACGGGAGGGGGCGTCGCCTCCTCCTTCTTCTCGCACCCTGTCACGAGCAAGGCAACGCACACAACGGCGGGCAGCAACTGGCGGAACATGTCGTCGTTCTCCGGATGGGCGTGGCGTCTCCTCGGCCGGGCCGTCCCCGCGGCCCGCTTCATCATAAGCAAACCGTCGCCCGAAAGTCCAGTCGGCCGAATACTCCCGTAACCGTTGCATACGCAGGAGGCCCCCCCTCCCCCCTGCGTGCCCGCCCCCTTGCGCCGGCGAGCCACGGGGGCAGACGTCACGCGAACAGCCGCTCGCCCATCTGCTCGGCGCGGGCCAGCAGGTCCGGTCGGCCGGCCGCCGCCCCGCGCGGGCCGAGGTTGCCCTCGCAGAGGACACCGACCTCGCCGAAGTCGCCCATCCAGCCCAGGTAGTGCACCAGCTTCCGGGCCTCGCGGCCGTACTCCTCCCGGGGGTTGTCCTCGTAGGTGACGATCACGGCGGCGCGGCGTGCGCCTTCGAGCTGCGGCTTCAGGCTGCGCGACCGGGGGTCGCGGGTGAAGGTCCGGCAGCGGTCGAAGAACGTCTTCATCTGCCCGCAGACGCCGTCGTAGTAGATGGGGCACGCCAGCACCCAGCCGTCCGCGCAGCGGAGGTCCTCCAGGACGGGGGTCAGTTCATCGCGCACGACGCAGCGTCCTCGGGGCGAGCACGGGCTGCAGCCCTGGCAACCCCTGTAGGTGAGACCGTTGAGGTATACCTCGCGGACGTCGGCGCCGGCCCGGGCCGCACCCTTGAGGACGGCCCGCATGAGGGTCGTGGAATTGCCCGTCTTTCGCGGGCTTCCGGCGACGGCGATGACCATGCTCATTCGTCCTCTCCTTCGAAGTTCGCCCGGGCGGTCCTCCGTGCGTTCGTCACCGGGCGCGGCGCTGCGCGAAAAGCCACTCGTAGAGTTCCGGGTTTGCGTAGGTCTCCGTCCAGGCATCGTGGCCCGCCTCGGGGTAGACCGTCAGCCTCGGCTCGGCGCCCAGGGCGCGCAGGGCCTCGACCATGGTCTCGGACTCCCGCAGGGGCACCGTGGTGTCCTTTGCGCCGTGGAAGACCCAGACCGGGAGGTGGCGGATGCGGTCGGCCGTCCCGGGGTTCGTCGGGCCGCAGACGGGCGCGATGGCGGCGAAGCGATGCGGCTGCTCGGCCGCCAGCGCCCAGGTGCCCGCGCCGCCCATGCTCAGCCCCGTCAGGTAGATGCGGTCCGGATCGACGCGGAAGTCGCGCTCGATCTCGTCCAGAAGGGCGGCCAGTGCGGCGGGCTCGGCGGCCCACCATTGCCAGGCCGGGCATTGCGGCGAGACGACGATGCAGGGGAAGGATCGGCCCTGCTCGATGAGCATCGGCGGGCCGTGCAGCTTGACCCGTTCCAGTTCGTCGCCGCGCTCGCCGACTCCGTGGAGGAACAGCATGAGCGGCCAGCGCTTCGAGCCGTCGGCGTAGGCCTCCGGCAGGTAGAGCAGGTAATCGAGGCGCACCCGCTTGCGGATCTCTCCCTCGAAAGTACGGGGCAGTTGCCGCCCGGCCAGGCCATCCCCGGCGGCACACCCGACGAATGCGGCGCCCAGGGCCATCATCAACGCGGCCAGAACGATCAATGGCATGTTCGTGTCCGTTCTCGATTTAGAGCTTTACGACCTTGCCCGTGCGACAGGACTGCTCGATGGCCAACAGCACGCGCGTGACCTCCATGCCCTCCTCGGCGCCGGGTCGGGGCTCGACTCCGCGCTCCAGGCATTCGATGAAGTAGTTCACGGAGTTGATCCACCAGCCGTGCCGGCGGCCCAGCGGGTCGATGCCGCCGCCGTCGTAGTCCGGCGCCTCCGCCTTCTTGACCGACACCTCCATGTCGTGGGAGCGCATGGCGGTGTAGATCGTGCCCTTCTGTCCGATCAGTTCGAGCGTGAAGTCGATGCCGCGGGCGAATCCGTCGGGCATGATCCAGTTGGCGTCCATGACCACCGTGGCGCCGCTGTCGAGCCCCAGCATGGCCACCTGGCAGTCGGGCGTGTCCAGGCCGCGCGCCTTGAGGACGCCGTAGTTGGCCCGGGCGTAGACCTCGCGGACCTGTCCGCCGATGAGGTACAGGACCGTGTCGGTGCAGTGCGAGAGCAGGAAGAAGGTCGGGGTGGTGTCGGCGGCCCAGGCGAGGGTGCGGGTCTTGTGGATGGGCTCGCGGAGCTGGATGAAGGCGTTCTCGATCGGGCCGAGTTCGCCGGCGTCGAGTCTGCCCTTCATCGCGTAGGTCTGCATCTTGTGGCGGTTGCCGAAGTTGACCATGAGACGTCGGTCATACTTACGGACGGCGTCGCGGATGGCGCGGCAGTCGGCCATGGTAGTCGCAAGTGGTTTTTCGCAAAGGACATGCATTCCGGCGCGGAGGCAGCCGACGGCCGGTTTGCGGTGATAGCGGTCGGGGGTGGCGACGGTGACGGCGTCCAGTTCTTCCGCGCGCAGCATCTCGGCGTAGTCTTCGTAGAGCGCCTTCACGCCGAAGGCGCGTCCGAGTGCGCGGGCCTTTCTGCCGTCCAGGTCGCAGACAGCGACCAGCTCGGCCGAGGCGGACTGCGTGAATGCTCCGGCGTACATCCGGCCCATGGTTCCGGCGCCGATCAGCCCCATGCGTATCATCCCCGGGCCCCCTTGTTTCAGGTTTCGTCGGTGGCGGTCAACTCGCGCAGGACGGCCAGGCTGGCGGCCGCCGCCGCGTCCAGGTTGGCCTGGCTGCCGCCGCCCCGCAGCGGCGAGCACATCTCGTAGGCCACGTAGCCGTCGAAGCCGCCCTCTTTGAGGCCGGCGAAGAAGGCGTCCAGGTCCACGAATCCCTGGCCCAGCGGCACGGCGCGGGCCACGGGCGTCAGCGGTTCGTAGTTGACCAGCCCCGGCACGTAGCGGTAGCGTGCCAGGCGCACGTAGTCGGCCAGCGTCGTCTGGACCATGCGTGGCGCCAGGGCGCGGGCGCATTCGAACAGGTCGTCGCCGTGCAGCGCAGGTGCCCAGGGGTCGAACATGGCGCGGCAGTTCGCGTGGCCCACCTCGTCCAGGAACTCGACGTAGCTGCGCCAGTCCACGCCGACGTCATGGTGGTTCTGCACGCCGACGACCACGCCGAATTCGCCGGCGACCTCCGCGCACTCGCGCACGGCGGCGACGCACCGGTTCCAGTCGGCGCCGTGCGCGGCCGGGTCGGTGGTGTAGCCGGTGAAGATGCGCACGATGCCGGCGCCGAGCGCGCGGGCCATGCGGGCCATCTCGCGCACGTAGGCCACCTGGACCTCGCCCAGCGGCGTCTCCGCGTGATCGCTGCCGGCCGTGAAGTCCGTGTAGGCGGCGACCGTGGCGACGCGGACGTCCGCCTCCTGCGCCGCCTGCCGGACGTCGGCCAGGGCGGCCTCATCCGTGTCGAGGATCGAGAGGTGCGGGCGCTTGCCCATGAGTTCCACCGCCGGGTAACCCAGGGCGGCGGCCTTCCGGATGAAGGCGGGCAGGTCCAGGGTGTGCTGCCCCCACAGGCCGGCGTAACTGACCGAGAACAGCGTCGGCGTCATCATGAGAAGCCTCTCCGGATTGTCAGGAATTCAGGTCCGCAGCGGCCGCATGCCGGAGCGCGTCAGCCGGTCCAGCATGAGGAGACGGTGGCGTTCGATCTCCTCGCGGCAGGCGGGATCGTCGATGGCGTTGCGTCGTTCGAGAGGGTCTTCCTGCAGGTCGAAGAACTGCTCTTCCCCGCCGAGGCCCCAGAAGGCGTACTTGTAGCGGTCCGTGCGCACGCAGGTGCCGCGCGTGCACCGGTCCGCGTCGGAGAATTCGGAAAGGACAACCTCCTTGCCCTGCCCCCGGCCTTCAATCAACGGCCGCAGGCTGGCGGCCGACATGTCCTCCGGCACCTCCGCGCCGCAGTAGTCCAGCACCGTCGGCGCGACGTCGAAGGTCTCGACCAGGCCGTCGACGGTGCGGGCGGACTCCGCGCCGCCGGGGGGCACGACGATCAGCGGCATGCGGGTTACGCACTCGTAGAAGCGCGACTTGCCCGTTCGGCCGAACTCGAACATCATCTCGCCGTGGTCGGACACGAACAGGATCAGGGTGTTGTCCAGCAGGCCACGTTCCCGGAGCGCCTCGACGATGCGGGCGATCTGGTCGTCGATCAGCGTCACGAGCCCCCAGTAGCAGGCGCAGAAGCGGCGCGCCACGGCGTCCTGCTCGGGCGTCGTCGGGCGCGGCGAGCCGTCCTCGCGCACGGCGTAGTTGGGCGGGAGCTGCACTTCGTCGACCGGGTACATGGTGTCGTACGGGGCCGGAGGGTTGCACGGCGGATGTGGGCCGCAGAAGCCGCACCAGAGGAAGAACGGCCGGCCGTGGTCGCGGCGGATGAACTCGATCGTGTTCTGTGCCGTCCAGCAGTCCACGTGCTCTTCCAGCGGCAGGGGGAACGGCAGGCACGTCTCCCACCGGGTGTAGTCGGGCGTGCGGCGCTGCTCGTAGATGGCCTCGTAGGCGCCGGGATGGCGCTGTTCCAGCCAGGCGGCGTAGTCGCGCCCGAGGGGGCCCAGGCCGATGGGCAGTCCGGCGGACTTCGTCCAGCGGGCGCCCTGGCCGCCGGTCACCCGCTGCTCGTGGAAGCCCCGCTCGGGCATCATGTGGATCTTGCCGAAGGCGGCCGTGCGGTAGCCGGCGTGCTGGAGGCGCTCCTGGATGGTCAGTTCCCATGCGGGCAGGCCGGGCGTGTCGTCGATGACCTGCTCCATGTAGTCCACGCCGTGCTGGTGGATGTAGCGCCCCGTCATGAGGCAGGCGCGGCTGGGGATGCAGACGGGATTCTGCGCGTAGGCACGGCGGAAGAACGCCCCGCGCCCGGCCAGGGCGTCCAGGTGGGGAGTGCGGGCCTGCGCCACGCCGCTCAGGCCGAGGGTATCGTAGCGCTGCTGGTCTGTGGTGATCAGGAGGACGTTCGGACGGCCTGCGTGGGGCATTTTCGACTCCCGGCGATCTCGGACGTTCGTCGACCGCGCATTCTACCGTCTTGGCGCGCCGGCTCAAACCGCACGCGACGGCGCGCACTTGAAAAGGGCGTGGGGCGGTGCGAGAATGGCCGCCGAGCCGGGCGCACGAAACGGCCGGCGGGCAGAGGCGGACTTCGAGCGGATCGCGCTGCGCGATTCCGGGAGCATTCCAGAGGCGTACAGCAGGAGCGGATCGATGGCCAGGATTCCGATCGGGTTGCAGTTGTGGTCCGTCAAGGACGCCTGCAAGGAGGACCTTGCCGGCACGCTGAAGGCCGTGGCGGAGATGGGCTACGACGGCGTCGAGTCCGGGAAGTTCATCGCCGCCGAGGCTGCCGAGATGAAGGCGATTCTCGACGACGTCGGCCTGAAGATGTGCGGCACGCACGTGCCGATGGACACGCTGCGCGGCGACGAGCTGTCGAAGACGGTCGAGTTCTACCGGACGTGCGAATGCCGGCATCTCATCGTGCCCTACATGAAGCACGAGACGCGCGAGGACTGCGAACGGTTCGCCGAGGAGCTGAGCGCAGTCGCCGAGACGCTGCGCCCCCTGGGCATGTCCACGGGCTACCATCTGCACTATCACGACGTGGCGCCCCGCGACGGCGAGTGGCCCTGGCAGACGATCTTCCGGGCGGGCGGCAAGGGCCTGATCGCGCAGATGGACGCCGGCAACTGCCTCGGCGCCGGCGTCGACCCGACGCCGCTGGTGCGGGAGTTCCCCGGCCAGGCCGTGACGGTGCATCTGAAGGACTGGTCCGGCCCGCGCAGCGAACCCCTGGTCGGCGAAGGCAACGTGCAATGGGCGGCGTTCTTCGACGCGTGCGAGAGCGTCGGCGGGGTGACCTGGTACATCGTGGAGCAGGAGAAGTACCCGGTGCCGCCGCTGGACTCCGTTCGGAAGTGCCTGGAAAACCTGCGCGCGATGGGCAAGTAGGCACGCGGAACGACGGAAGGATGCCCGGAACGGGCTCCTCGGGGCCCGCCGGGTGGACTATCCGGTTCATTCGACCGAGGCCCCGCGTGCCGGCGGGGCCGGAGGTGTGGCCGTGGAGCTTCCGAAGGGCGTACGGGCCGTCTGGGACCTGGAGAAGGCGCACCGTGAGGCGACCGCCACGCGGGAACGCGTCTGCATCAACGGGCTGTGGCGCTTCCGCCCCGCCGACGACGAGCGGGAGGCCGTGCCGCCGGACGACGGCGAATGGGGCTACTTCAAGGTCCCCGGCACCTGGGTCCTGGGCGGGGGCCGCAGCGAGGTCGGCCGCAGCCAGACCCTCTACGCTCCTGAGAGCTGGCGCGAGACGCTCAAGGATGCCGATCGCGCCTGGTACGTCCGCCGCGTCACCGTGCCGGCCGACTGGACGGGCCGCCGCATCGCCGTGCGGCTCGAGTGGGTCAACTCCCACGCGCGCATCCTGGTGGACGGACGGGACGCCGGCGAGATCGTCTTCCCGGGCGGCGAGTGCGACCTGACCGACGCCATGCAGCCGGGACGGACGCACGAACTCGCCATCCTCGCCTCTGCGCGCCCCATCTCGCCCAAGGGGGATTACATCCCCTACGACGAAGCCCCCCAGCAGCGCCGCATGATGCGCCGCGGCCTCTGCGGCGACGCCTACCTGACCGGCACGCCCCGCGCCGAACGCATCACGCACGTGAGCGTCGATCCGTCCGTTCGCCGGGGCACGCTCACCGTCACGGCCGCCCTGGAAGGGCTGGACGCCGCCGGCTCCTACGTCCTGCGTGCACGTGTGATCGAGGGCGACGGACAGGTCCTGCAGGCCGTGAGCGACGCGTTCACGGCGGCCGACCTTGAAGCGCGCCGCTTCTCCTTCTCCACCGAGTGGACCACGGCCAAGCTCTGGGACCTCACCACTCCCGAGAACCAGTACGACCTCGAGGTCGACCTCGTCCAGGCCGATCGGACGCTCGACGCCTACCATCGCGTGCGCTTCGGGTTCCGGGAATTCTGGGTCGAGGGCAACCGGTTCATGCTCAACGGCACGCGCATCAACCTGCGCGCCCTGCCGCTGAACTCCGCCCAGAACAACACGGCCACCGCGAGCTACGAAGGCGCCTGCGAGACCATGCGCCGCTTCAAGGCGTGGGGCTACGACGCCGCCTATACGCACAACTACGACTGCCGTCCCGGCTCGCATCTGGCCTTCGAGCAGATCCTGCGCGCCGCCGACGACGTCGGCTTCCTGCTCAGCTTCTCGCTGCCTCACTCCCGCGACTACGACTGGGAGGGCGAGCAGGCCGAGAAGCGCAACGGCTACGAGCGCCACCTGGAATGGTACGTGAGCTGTGCGCAGAACCATCCCAGCGTCGTCATGTACAGCCAGAACCACAACGCCCTGGCCTACGCCGACGACGAGAATCCCCTGCGCCTGCCGCTCGTGCTCGACTGCGTCATGCCCGAGTACCTGGCCGCGCGGCTGCGCGACGTCTATGCCCGCGACGCGATCCTGCGGCAGTTCGACAGGACCCGCGTGCAGTACAACCACTCCGGCCCCAGTCCGTCCACCTATACGCTCAACTGCTACCTGAACTGGGTGCCGATGCAGGAACGTTCGGAGTGGTTCCAGCGCTGGAGCGAGTACGGCGCGCGCCCGCTCTACGTGGTCGAATACGGCGAGCCGCTCTACTTCAGCTACTCCACCGAGCGCGGCCCGTGGAGCCACGTGCGATCGCCGGATCTGCGGCAGCACCACTACACGGAGTGGGCGGCCGCCATCCGGGGCGACGATGCGTTCGAGCTGAGCGAGTTCGAGACGCTCTGCCTGCGCTGGGAGGCCGAGCAGTTCCGCCTCCACAAGCCGTTCGTCCAGTATGCCCACGGGGCCGGCCACCTGTTCCGCGACGACATCCCGAACATCCGCGGCGTCCAGGCGACCTACATCGCCGGCACCTGGCCCTACATCCGCACCCTCGGGCTCGGTGGGTTCAACATCTGGCACGAGGGGAACCTGGCGCGCTTCCGCAAGGGTGCGGTGGCCGAACGCCTTGACTACCCCCAGGACTGGGACGCCCTGCAGCAGCCCGGGTTCCGCCCCGACTTCTGCGACGCCTCCCCGGGCGACTGCCTGTTCTACTCGCTGGCCACCGACTTTGCCGACTGGGAGCCGAACATCCGCGGCGCCGCCTTCCGGCGCTACAACCGCCCCCTGCTCGCCTACATCGGTGGCCCGCCCGAGCGCTTCACCGCCCGCGCCCACAACTACGGCCCGGGGGAGACGGTCGAGAAGCAGTTGATCGTCTGCAACGATTCGCGAGCGACGGTCGAGTGCACCTGCGAATGGTCGGTGAACCTGCCGGGCCGGCCGGCCGGGGTCAGCACCGTGCGGGTGCCGACCGGCGAGAACCGGCGCGTGCTCGTGCGCTTCCCCCTGCCCCGCGTGCGCACGCACCGTACCTGCACCCTCCGCCTGAAGGCCACCTTCAGCACCGGCGAGGTCCAGGAGGACGAGTTCACCCTGCACGTGCTGCCCGCCCGCAAGGCCCCGATGGTCAAGGCGGCGATCGCCCTCTACGATCCCCCGGGCGAGACGGCGAAGCTGCTGGACGAGCTGGGGGTCGAGTTCAGGCCCGTGCAGACTGCCGACGACCTGAGCGGCTGCGAGCTGCTGGTGATCGGCAAGAAGGCGCTCACCGTCGACGGCGCCGCCCCGGACCTGTCCCGGGTGCCGGCGGGGCTGAACGTGGTCATGTTCGAGCAGACCAAGGACGTGCTGGAGCACCGCCTGGGCTTCCGCGTGCAGGAGCACGGCTTCCGGCGCGCCTTCCCGCGCGTGCCCGACCACCCCGTGCTCGACGGCCTGTCGGCCGAGCATCTGCGCGACTGGCGCGGCGAGGCGACCCTGGTGCCGCCCACCATGCCGCTGGGCGAGCTGATCACGTACCCGCAGGTCAAGTGGTGCGGATTCGACACGCCGCGCGCCGGTCGGGCCGGCTGCTGCGGCAACGTCTCGTCGGTGATGATCGAGAAGCCGGCGGCCGGCGACTTCCTGCCGCTCCTGGACGGCGGCTTCAACCTGCAGTACAGCCCGCTGATGGTCTACCGCGAGGGCCGGGGCATGGTGGTGTTCTGCCAGGTCGACGTGACCGGCCGGACTGCTACCGATCCGGCAGCCGCACGGCTGGCGGCGAACCTCCTGGAGTTCGCCGGCGCGCGGCAGGCCTCCCGGCGGCGCACCGTCGTCTACGCCGGCGAGCCCGAAGGGCTGGCCCACCTGAAGGCCGCCGGGACGGCCGTGGAGCCCTACGGGAATCAGCCGCTCTCCGACGAACACGTGCTCGTGCTCGGACCCGGCGCGGCCGAGCAGGTCGGGGACACTGCGGCCGCCTCGGCCTGGCTGCGCGGCGGCGGCCGGGCGCTGGCGCTGGCACTGGACGGGGACGCCGCCCGCCGGCTTCTGCCGTGGCCGGTCGCGATGGAGGTCGGGGAGCATATCGCCTGCCGGTTCGATCCCGTCGGGGCGGACTCCCCCCTTGCCGGTGTCGGCTGCGGCGAGACGATGATCCGCGACCCGCGCAAGGCGCCGCTCGTCACGGGCGGCGCGGAGCCGCTCGGAGACGGCGTGCTGGCCCTTGCCGGCGAGGGCCGCGCGGTGCTCTGCCAGCTCGCGCCCTGGCACTTCGACTACAAAGACATGTACAACACGAAGGCGGCGTTCCGGCACCTCAGTTTCGCCGTCAGCCGGGTGCTCGGCAACATGGGAGTGGCGCTGGAAACCCCCCTGCTCGCGCACGCGGCCCGGCCCGCCGGGCCGTACGAGACGCGCTGGCTCAATGGCCTGTACCTGGACGAGCCGGTGCGGAACGACGACGACGTCTACCGGTTCTTCCGCTGGTAAACGGAAACTCGGGACTCCTGCAATGACAGAACAGCCGGATGGTGGTGTGACCATGCGGCGGGCCGTCATGGCCGACCGCGACGAACTCCTGACCGTGCTGACGCGTGCCTTCTCCCGCGACGAGGCCCATCCGATCGACTTCCTGAGCTTCGTCCCCCATGTGTTCACGCCGGAGCGCATCGGCGACCATCTGCTCTACCTGGAGGGCGGCCGGATCCTCGGCTGCCTGGGGCTCTACCCGTACGAGATGAGGGTCGGCGGCGTCTCCTTCCGTGCCGCTGCGCTCGGACAGGTCGCCACCCTCCCCGAAGCGCGCGGACGCGGCGTCATGAGCGCTTTGCTGAGCGATATCTGTCGCGACGCCGATGCCGCCGCCTATGACTTCTGCTGGCTGGGCGGCGACAGGACCCGCTACGGCCGGCACGGGTGGGCGATCGGAGGGATGCGGCTGCGTTTCTGGTTCCCGGCGCGCTATCTGCCGGACCCGCCGGACGAGTCCTGGGCCCGCCCGCTGGACCCCGCCCGCGACTTTGAACTTGTGCGCGACCACCTGGCGCAGGACGCCGACACCGTCGTGGCCGACGACGTGGAACTGCGACGCATCCTGGAGGGCGAGGCGACCGGCGGCTGGGTGGCCGGCGATTCGTTCGTCATCCACCGGCGCGGCCTTGGGAACGTCCACCTGGGCCGGGGCGCCGTCGAGCAGATCGGCCGGCTGCTGGCCTGCCACCTGCGCTGGCTCGGCAGGCAGCCGGCATGGCGGGGCGACCTGGTCGTCGAGTGCGCTGCCGCCCCGTCGGACCTCCTGCGGGCGGCCCACGTTTACCACGCCGGCATGACCGTCGAGCCGTCCGGCATGTTCCGCCTCGGCCCCCTCCGGCCGTTCCTGGAGAAGGCCTGCCGGGTGGCGCAGCCGGGGATCGCCTGCGGCTCGGGGCGGGTCTCTCTGGCCAACGCCGACACCGGCGAGACGGCCACGATCACGTGCACGAACGGCCGTCTGGCGGTCCGGGACGGGGCCGGCGACGCACCGCACTTCCGCCTGGGCCGGAAGGACCTGTCCGAGGCATGCTTCGGGCTCTGCCCGCTGGACGTCTGCCTGCCGGGCCTTCCGGCGGATTCGCTCCTCCGGCGGGTCCTGCCGCTGCGGGCCTGCTGGTCGCGTTTCTTCGGGCTCTGACGGGCCGCCGCCGCCCTGGAGGTTCCCAACTCCTGTTTTGTGCGTCGTGCTCCCGGGCAGGCCGGGCGCCGGAGACGACGCCCTCCACGCCCCCCTGGCCCCGCCGTCCAGGCCGTATGGGGGCCGACTTTCGGCACGAGGCGCCTGTCTGCGGCAGGAGCCTTGACACCCCGCCGGGGCGCCCATACGATGCGAGTACTGCCGGGACCTGACCGCGGGACGCGGGTCCACCGCCGAGACGGCAGGTCGGAGAACCCGCGTATGCCTTGAGGATTGAGCCATGAAGATGCGCACGCTGGCGCTGGCCCTGTTTCTGTTCGCGATGTCCACTCCCGCCCTGGCACAGGTTGACCTGAGCCGGCCCCTGCCGGTCGACGAACACACGATCTGCCTGCTGCGTATGGACGAACTCGGCCGAGGGCAGGTGCAGGAGGCCGTGAGCGGCCGTCTCTTCCCCGCGGCGGGCGCCGTGGGTTCGCTTGGCCGATTCGGGGGCGCCCTGAGCCTGAGGGGGGTGGACGGCTGGATCGACCTGCCGAACCGGCCCGAGTCCCCCCCGGCCGACGGGATGACGGTCGAATGCTGGGTCAAGTTCCGCAGCCGGGCCTCCGGCGACATCATCTGCCGCAACGGCGGCTACATGATGCGCCTCGGCGGCTCGGTGAGCGCCATGTTCCACGTCGACGGCGGCTGGCGCACCCTGGCCGGGTCGGCGTCCGTGCCGGTCGGGCGCTGGACGCACCTGGCCATGACCTACGACCGGGCCACACGCGAGATCCGCATCTACGTGGACGGCGAGCTGGACACCGCGGGCGTGCCGCGCGGGCTGACGGCGACCATCGCCGACCCGGCCGCGCCGGGGTTCGCCGCCGAGGAACGGCGGGCGGCGGTCGACACGGGCCTGCTGGACGCCGGGGCGTCGGTCCTGCGGATCGGGGGCAACACGTGGAGCGTGGCCGGATCGGTGCCGGACGCGCTGATGGACGAGATCCGGGTCTCCTCTGTGGCCAGGGCCTACACCCCGCTGCGCGTCGTCGAGGACGCTCCCCTTCCCGAGAACACGAACCTGGTGGGCAATCCGAGCTTCGAATCGGGCATCTACGGCTGGCGCATCTGGCCCGAGGGCAACGGCCATCTGCGCTGGGGCGTCGAGTCGGGCCAGGCGGCCCATGGGCAGTCCTTCCTGCGCGCCCGCGAACCCGCTGCGCGGACCATCGTCTCCTACCCGTTCCCCATCGTCCGGGGCAGGACGCACACCGTCTCGGCCTCGATGCGGGCCGACACGCCGTGCGATGCGCTCCTGCGGCTTCGTCTGACCGGCAGGGGCTCGGGCGGGGCGCGGTCCAGGCGGAGCAGCCCCATGCGGATCGGCGGGGAATGGCAGCGCGTCTGGGCCACCTTCGACATCCCCGAGGACTGGCCGACCGCCACAGCCTATGTCGAGGTCGGCACGCGCGCGAACGCGATCGTCGATCTCGACGCCGTGAGCGTGGTCGTCGGCGACCGGACGGACTACATGCAGACGGAGGCGGAGTCGATCGGCCTGAACGCCCATCTGCCGCCGCAGCGCACCTACCTTCTGGGCGGCGACTCTGCCCTGCCCGTCACCCTGGCCAACAACGGAGAGGCCGCCCGCAGCCTGACGCTGGCCTGCAGCGTGACCGACTGGCTGGGCCGCGAAGTGACGCGGCAGCAGGTGCCGGTGGGCGCGGTGCCGGCCGGACAGGCGGCGCAGGTCCGGGTGGCCCTGCCCGAGGGGCAGGTCGGCTGGTTCGTCGCCCGGTTCGAGGTGCTGGCGGACGGCCGCGTGGTCAAGCGTGAGGAGCGCCTCTTCAACGTCATCGAGTCGATGCAGGGCGTCGGGGACGCGGCGGACTCTCCCCTGGGCATGAACACGCACATGGAGCGGGAGGCGACCCCCCACCTCGAGTACAACATGCGGATGCTGTCCCTCTGCGGAGTCAAGTGGGTCCGCGCCTGGTGGGGATGGGGCATGGCCGAGAAGCAGCCCGGCCAGTTCGACTGGACCGAATACGACCGCCAGCTCGAGACGGTGCGGGGCGCCGGCATGGAGATCATGCCGATCCTCCTGCGCTACTACCCCGAGTATGAGCAGGAGTGGGCCGGAGAGACGCGTCGCATCCAGTTGCGGCCCCACGACCTGAACCAGTGGGCCTCGTTCGTGCGGACGACGGCCGAGCGCTACCGGGGCCGCGTGAAGGCCTGGGAGGTGTGGAACGAACCGACGTACACGATGGATGCCGACTACTATGCCCAACTGCTGAAGGCGACCTGGGACAGCATCCGGGCGGTCGACCCGGACGTCACCGTCGTCGGATTCGGCGGATCCAGCCCCGCGTATGTCCGCGGAGCGCTCCAGGCGGGCGCCGCCGGCAGCTTCGACGTCATCGCCGACCACAGCTACAGCCAGTTGACGCAGCCCTTCCATCGGATGGCCAATCTGGCCGCGGAGTTCACAGCCGTGACTGCGCGCTTCAACGTTCCGAACCGCATCTGGCATACCGAACAGGGCACCCAGAGCGACGGCGCGGGCTACCGCGTCTCCGAGCAGACCGAGGAGCAGTGCGCCGTGAACGTGATCCAGGGCTACCTGTCGGCCCTCTCGACCGGCGTGGAGAAGTTCTTCTGGTTCAGCGCGCAGACGACGGCCGGCTATGGCTGGGGCGTCTTCTACGAGAACTACGTGCCTCGCCCGCGGCTGGTCGCCATCAACGGCCTGGCCCGCCTGCTGAACGGCCGGCATGCCACCGGGCGCATGGAGCTGGCCGACGGCCGGATCGCCTGTGTGCTTCTGGACGGCGAGGCGGGTGCGGCGGCGGCGCTGTGGAACCTGTCGGAGATCATGTCCGTGCGGCTGCCCCAGGGCACGCAGGCGACCTGGACCGACATGCTGGGCAACCCGACCGAGCCGGACGCCGATGGCCGGGTCCAACTCCGGATGGGCCGGCCGCTCTACGTCCTGGCTGACGGAGCCGGCGTCGACCGCCTGGTCCAGGCGCTCCAGGGGGCCGAGGCGATCCCATGCGAGCCGCTGGAGGCCACGGTGACGCGTGCCGCCGACGGCTCGCTGGCGGTGGTCCTCCGCAACGTCAGCGTGGAGCACACCGACGCCCGTCTGGCCGTGCACGCGCCGGCGTTGTTCGCGGAGGCTCCGGCGCCCGTGGCGGTCGTCGACCTGGCGCCCGGGGCCGCCTACACGGCCACGTTCCGTCTGGATACGGCGCCAGCGGCCGGCACGGATGTGCCGGTGACCGTGCGGCTGGAGATCGGCGGCCACGGCATCCGCACCGTCACGGTGCAGCCCGCCGTCCGCTACTGACCCGAGGGCGAGCCCCGGCGGACCACGCGCCCGCAGCGTATTGCTATGCGCCCGTGCGGCCGCTATGATGCCGAGGCATGCTTGTGGCTGACTGACCGAACGCATTCGAGGCGCAAGTGATGAGATTCTTCGACTGCAACTGCTTCATCGGGCGGCCGCTGATCGCCATGCTGAAGCCCGCCCCGGCGGCGGGCGATCTGCTGTCCGAGATGGACCGTGCAGGCATTGAGAAGGCCCTCGTCTGGCACGTGGTGCAGCGCGACTGCGCCGTGCCGACCGGCAACGCCCTGCTGGCGCGGGAGATCGCCGGGCATCGCGACCGGCTGACCGGCTGCTGGGCGGTCCTGCCGCCCCAGACGGGCGAGCTGCCCCCGCCGGAGGAGTTCTGCGACCGCATGGCGGAGGCCGGCGTGCGCGCCCTGCGCGCCTTCCCCGACCGCCACCACTACCTGCTGCGGCGCGAGTCCTGCGGCCCCCTGCTGGACGTCCTGGTGGAGCGGCGCATCCCGCTCTTCCTGGAGGCGCGCGGCCCGGGGCAGTGGCAGGCGATCTACGACCTGATGCGGGACTTCCCGGACCTCGTCTGCGTGCTGGCCGACATGCACGTGTGGGGCACCGACCGCTGGTTCCGCCCGCTGGTCGAGAACTACGGACACGTCTACGTGGAGATGAGCGAGTACATCCTGGACGGCGGCGTCGACGCGTTCGTCGAGTCCTACGGAGCCGACCGCATGCTGTTCGGCACGGGCTTCCCGAAGATGGAGCACGGCGGCGTGATGTTCATGCTCAAGCACGCCGACATCGCGGACGAGCAGAAGCAGGCCATCGCGGCCGGCAACCTGGAACGAATCCTGTCGGAGGCGAGGTGAGACGATGAAAACGCAGACGCCGATCCGGCCGGGTTCCGAACTGGCCGCCGAGTTCTGGGAACACGGCCGCAGCGAGTCGTGCCCTATCTACGACATGCACGGCCACATGGGCGAGTGGTATGCCATCTACTTCCCCCGCGCCCAGGCGGCCGAGATGATCCGCAGCATGGACGCCGCCGGCGTGAAGCTGCTCTGCTTCGCGCACCACGCGGCGCTGCTGGCGCCGGAGGTCGGCAACCGGCCGGCCGTCGACGCCGTGCGCGCCTTCCCCGATCGGTTGCGCGCCTACATGGCGATCAACCCGCAGTACCCGGACATCATCGAGCGTGACCTGGCGCAGTTCGACGGCATGCGCGACGTCTTCGTGGGACTGAAGTTCCTGGCCAGCTACCACCAGGCGGACCTGAGGGACGGGCGCTACCGGCCCGCGCTGGAGTTCGCGAACGAGCGCGCCCTGCCGGTGCTCCTCCACACGTGGAAAGGGGCGGCGAACAACGGGCCGGAGCAGGTGCGGGCGATCGCCGGCCGGTACGAGCGGGCGCGTTTCCTGTGCGGCCACAGCTTCCACGACGACTGGGAGGCCGCCGTCTCCGTCGCCCGCGACTGCCCCAACACCTACCTGGAGTTGACCGCCGTGCTGGGCTACCGCGGCGTGATCGACGTGCTCTGCGAGGGCGCCGGCAGCGACCGGCTGCTGTTCGGCACCGACCTGCCGTGGTTCGACGAACAGCACGGCCTGGGCGCGCTGCTCTCGACCTCGATCAGCGACGACGACATCCACAACATCTGCCACCGCAACGCCGAGAAGCTGCTGGGGCTGTAGGCCCTACGCTCCGACGCCCGGCGGCAGCGTGGGCGGGCCGCCCCGCTCCCGGGCGATGCGCGTGCGGTTGTAGGCCACCCATTCCCTGGTCGACATCATCTTCTCGATCTCGACGAATCTGCCGATCGGCATCTCGGGGTCGGTGGACGTCATGAGGCAGCCGCTCTCGGCGCTGTGCCAGTTCCACCGGATGGCGTCGCCGTACTTCTCCTTCACCTGCGCCTCGCGTTCCCAGAGATAGCGGGACGGCAGCACGCGGTAGTCCAGGTCCACCCGGGCGACGGCCACCTGCCGGTTCTCCAGCGATTGCGCGACGACGCATCCGAGCGGGTCCACGATGAAAGACGGCGGCCGCATGATCGACCCGGCGATGTAGTACTGGTAGCGATAGGCGTGGGAGACCAGAAGGCTGCTGCTCGGTGCGGCGGAGGTGAACATGACCAGTTCCGCCTCCCGGGCCGCCAGCGCCTCCCAGCCTTCCTCGAACACAACGTCCCAGCAGATCTGGATGGCCACCCGCCCGAAGTCCGTCTCGAAGACCGGGAACTCCGTGCCCGGCATCTGGCCGCCTTCGACCGAGTCGTCCTGCAGGACGACGGGGAACACCTTGTGGTAGACGCCGGCGGGCTCGCCCCGGCGGTCCAGCAGAACGGCCGAGTTGTGCACGACATCCCCGTCGCGCACGTACATGGGCACGACGATGTAGCAGCCGTGCGCGCGGGCCCGCTCGGCCACGGCGCTGACGGTGCGGCCGTCCAGATCCTCCGCGCCGCCCTGCGGGGAGGTGCCGGGCGGTAGTGCGAAGTGCTCGGGCAGGTTCAGGATGTCGGGGCTCCAGCCCTGCCGCTCGGCCTCGCGGGCCATCTCGTCGATCATCTGCAGGCCGTTGGCCAGGAGCGCGTCGGCGTCCCCCGCGTTGCGGATGGACAGGGTGCACGTTCCAACGACGGCGGGTCTCGGACCCGGCTTGCGCATGGTCATGATGATGCCTCTTCCGGGCGGGCCATCCGGCGGGGGCCGCCCTCATGCAGACGTCAGGATCGGGTTTCGACGCACAGCCGCTTCCACTCGTCGATCATGGCCTCGACGTTGCGCCAGGCGCGTTCCGTGTCGGCGCGGACATTGGTGACCGGCGCCAGGATGAAGCCGCCGCCGGGGGCCAGGACGTCCACGGCCTGCCTCACCTCCTCGCGGATCTCGTCCGGCGTGCCGCACTCGACCGTCAGGTAGCCGCACACGCCGCCCCAGAGGGCCATGCGCCCCTGCGTCTTCCGCTTCATGAGCGGCAGGTCCAGCATGCGGTCCTGCGCCGGGTCGATGCCGAGCAGCACGTCGACGCCGGCCTCCATGAACATGTCCAGCAGCGGCATGGATGAACAACTGACGATGTAGCCGAGCTTCGCGCCGGCGGCGTGGACCTGCTCGGCGTCGCGCTTGAGGATGGGGAACATGAACTCCCGGTAGAGGGCCGGCGACCAGAAGTCGGCGTTCTCATACCACCCGCGGCGGATGAAGACGTCGGGCTGCTGGCCCAGGATGACGTCCATCCGCTTGCGGTTCCAGTCCTCGATGATGGCGAAGTACTCGTGCACGAAGTCGGGGGCGTCCATGCACATCATCATCAGGTCCTGGATGCCGCTGAGCCAGCAGGCCATGTCGCCCTGCATGGCGACGCCGGCCATCGTGGCCAGCCCGCGTTCGGCGGCCAGCGCCCGGGCCTTCCCGGCGTCGGCGGCGTAGGCCTCCGCCTCCTCTTCGGTCGGGGCGGCCAGCAGGTAGCGCAGGGCGTCCAGGCTGTCGTCCGGCGTGATCAGGTGCCTCGTAGCGCGCACGATGATGAAGTCGGAGAGGAAGGGCACGGTGTCGCCGTGCTCCCAGTCTTCGCTCTTGCTCACGGTGCGCAGCAGCTTGCCGGCGGGCGTGTCGTATTCGCTGTGCAGGAGCGGGTAGGAGCCGCCGGGCGGGTCTTCGCGCCATTGCCGGTTCGTCACGCTCGGGGCGTGACGGACGGGGAGGTTGCCGAACTCGACCACGACGTCGAGGCCCATCTCCTGCTGGCGGGTGACGAAATCCTCCCGGCTGCTGCTCTTCCTGCTCAACGCCATGAAGGCGCTGAAACAGCAGGGCACACGGTCCGGTTCGCGGCAGTCGATCGCGGTCAGCACGCGGTCACGGGACGACAGCACGTCGGCCATTGGAGCACCTCCCGGTGCAACTATCTCTTGTAGGCCTTCTCGAGTTTCTTCAATGCGGCGACGATCTGGTCGGCGATCTCCAGTCCGTAGTTCTCATGGATCGGTATCGGGATGTTGTCCAGCATGGCCTGCTCCGCGTTGTCCGCCCGGATGACGGGCCGGCGCGGGCCCTTGTAGTCGGAGCAGGTCCAGGGGAAGCCGCCCTCGCCGAAGACGGTCATGGTCCGGAGCCAGGGCGCCGTCCAGAGGCGGCCGGGATAGCCGTCCATACAGGGGATGCCCTCGGCCTTGAGGGCGCGGCAGAACTGCTGCTTGTCAACCGTCAGGGCGTCCAGTTCGAGCTTGACGCGCAGGTACCAGTAGGAGCTCTGAGTCTGGGGCACCTGGCGGCCCAGCTTCACGGCGTGCCCGTCCTTCATGCCCTCCTTGACGGCCTCGCCGAGCTTGCGGCGGTGGGCGATCATGGCCGGCAGGCGCTTGACCTGCACGCTGCCGATGGTGGCGCCGATCTCGTTCAGGTTGCAGTTGATGCCGGCGCGCACGTTGCCGGGCTCGTCGAGGTGGAAGGGCTTGCCGCGGTCGGCAAACCGGCGCCCCTCCCAATGCAGGTCTTCGTTGTGCGTGTAGACGACGCCGCCCTGCCCGCCGGTGCTGAAGTGCTTGCCGAACATCGTGGAGAAGGCGGCGATGTCGCCCATCGTGCCGACCATCCGGCCCTTGTAGAGGGCGCCGTGCGACTGGGCGCAGTCCTCGACGACGTACAGGTCATGCTTCTTCGCCAGGGCCAGGATGGGGTCCATATCCACCGCCTCGCCCATGATGGGCGGGATGACCAGCGCGCGGGTGCGTTCGGTGATCAGCGGCTCGATCTGCTCGGCGCAGGTGTTGTAGCCCTCGCCGTCGGTGTCGGCCACGACGGGCACGCAGCCCAGCAGGGCGATGGGCATGATGCCGCCCGGATCGGTGATGGCCGAGACGATGACCTCGGAGAACGGCTCCAGCCGGAGGGCCCCCAGGGCGCAGTAGACGGCGTTGGAGCCGGAGTTGACTCCGTCGGCGAACCCGCCGCCCATGAACTCGACGAAGTCCGCCTCGAACTGCCGCTCGCGGGGACCGCTGTAGCCGAACGCGCCGCCCTCGGCGATGGCTTCGTCGAACAGCTCCACAACCGCCTGCTTCTCGGCCTCGGTCATGAGCCCGCGCGGCGGGATCGGCTCGGTCCGCACGGGGGTGCCTCCGTCGATGGCCGGCTTGTCTGCTGCAGACATGGTCTTCCCTTCCTGTAAATCAGTGGATTGGCTCGGTCACGCATACAATGTGGTTCGTAGTGGGTCCGTCTAACAGATACGGCCGATGCTACTGAATCGGCAGACGGCTTTCAAGTTCCGTCGTCGGCACGGCGGGATGGGGGCCGGCGGGCCATGATCTCGAACAGTCCGTCGAGCAGGGCGCGCGGCACCCAGAGGCCGCCGAGATGGTGCAGCCACGTCGCCCTCGCCATTTGGGGTCCGCTGAACGTGTTCGGGCAGAGGCGCCGCTTCCAGTTGAGGACGGCCAGCCGGTCGATGCTCCCCAGCGCCCGGAGCAGGAGGCGCCCCAGGCGGCACGCGGGGTTGAAGCAGAGCGCGCTCTCGAAGTCGAGGACAAGCGGCGTGTCCTGTTCGGAGATGAGCAGGTTGCTGCGGTGCTTGAGGTCCAGGTGGACGACGCCGCGGGCGTGCATCTCGGCGACCATTCGGTCCAGCCTTTGCGTGACGGCCTCGGCACGGCCCGGTTCCAGCTCGCGCCTGCGCGCCTTGCGGCCTTCCAGGAGCGTCATCGCCACGCAGAAGCGGTCGGGGCGGCCGCGGAATCGGGGCACCCCGTCCAGGCCGCTCAGCGCCCGGAGGGCGCGGGCCTCGTGGCCCGTCCCGATCACGCCGAGGCGCCGCCAGATGCCGCGTTTGGCGGCGTAGTCCTTCAGCACGACGGGGCCGTCGGCAGTGTCATAGACGAACAGGTCCGCCTTGTACGGAAGCCCCCGCCGGAGCACCCGGGAGGGAAGCTCACGCAGGTCGTCGCGCGTCAGCTCGGGGCGGCTGTCCATGGGGCGCCGATGGCGAAGGTCAGGTGGGCCCTGCGGAGCCGGCGGCATGGCCGGTGGGGCCCGCATTCTCGACATCACACAGGACGACCCGCGGCGGTGCCCCGGGCGCAGAGATGGCGCGTCGCGCGGCATCGGCGTCCGGCATGCGGGCCTCTCCGCACGCGGCTACTGTGCCGCGAGCGCCGTGAGGGCATGGACCGTGCGGGATCGCGGCGCGCTGCGGCCGGTCTCCCAGTTGGAGACGGAATTCGCCGACACCCCGAGCTTGTCCGCCAGTTCCCTCTGGCTCAGCCCTGCCTTCTGACGGATCTCCCGCACCTGTTCGCTCGACAGCCCGGAGGCGGGCGGGGTTGAGGCGGTCGGCACCCGGCCGAGTCGTTCGGCAACGTCGGCGGTCGACAGGCCGGCCAGTTCCGCCAGGGCCGCGCGGTTCTTCCTCGTGGGCACGGCCTTGCCGGCCTCCCACAGGGCGATGGACGCGGGCGAGACGGACAGCAGCGCGGCCAGGGCGGCCTGCGTGATGGCCAACTGGTTGCGGAGCTTCTTCAGTTGCTCGGGCTTCAGCGCAGCGGGCGCCTGAGCGCGTCCCAGTGCGGCGTCGACGTCGGCGGGCGCCATGCCGCGCAGCGTGACGATCTGGGCCAGATTCGCCTTGCGGGGACGCGAGCGCCCCGATTCCCAGGCCGTCACCGTCACCGCGGAGACCTCGAGCAGTTTCGCCAGATCCTTCTGCGTCAGCGACAGACGCTTGCGCAGGCTCTTCAGGGTGCGGGGAGAGAACCGTGCGTTGTCCACCGTCTCCTCGTCGGCCGGCGGCACGGCCATCTCGCTCTCGCGGACGCTCACAAGTTCGCCCACGGTGCCTTCGATCGCCTGTATCTCCTTGCGGAGGCTCCGCACCTCGCGCGTCAGTTCGCGTACGCGCGCGGCGGTGTCGCCGTAGACCTGGTTGGCGATCCGCTTGCTGTGGTACTGGACCAGGTCTCTCAATGCATCCTCAACACGCGACATCGTGTTCCTCCCGGCAGGGCTCCGGCTCTCAGAAGAATCCCGAACAGCATGACATTGCGCCATTATCGCCGAAATGTCGGCCCTGTGCAATGCGCGGTGGCCTGGCTGGACGTTCTGTCGCTTATGCACAACATGGCAGTAATGTTGGTCATCCTCCGAGGAACGGCGCGCTGCTACGGCGCGTTCGCTCTCCGCAGGGAGGCCGGCCGGGCACAAGTCACTGCGTTTCCGACGGACCGATGGCGCACGGTTTCGCGCGCGAGTTGTGGATGGTAGACTGAACGCTCTGGGGACCGGCTTCGACAACGGAAGGGAACGCCCATGTTGGATGCACGCCGTTCGGCCGTCGTACTGTGCCTGTTCATCCTGGCCGCCGTGTCGCGGTCGGCCGCTGCCGAGGCGGCCGACCCGGCCGATCCTCTGCCCGTCGATCCGAACGTGCGCGTCGTCGTGTTGCCGAACGGTCTGGAATGCTGGCTGCGTGCGCACTCCACGCCGCCGGAACGGGTGGGCATGTGGCTGCACGTGGGCAGCGGTTCCATCAATGAGCAGGAGGATCAGCGGGGGCTTGCCCATTTTCTGGAGCACATGGCCTTCGAGGGCAGCGAGCACTTCCCGCCGGGCGAGTTGGTCCGCTACTTCGAGTCCATCGGCCTGACGTTCGGCCGCCACCAGAACGCGTTCACAAGCTTCGACCAGACAACGTACGTCCTGACGCTGCCGAACACGGACGAGGAGACCATCCGCAAGGGCCTGTTGTGCATGGCGGACTTCGCCTTCCGCCTGAGCCTGCCGCCGGAGCAGATCGAGCGTGAACGCGGCGTGATCCTGGAGGAGATGCAGGCGCGCAAGGGGCCCGGGCAGCGGACGTTCGAGCGACTGCTGCCGATCGTCCTGCCGGGGTCTCGCGTGGCGGAGAGGGTGCCCATCGGGCTGGAGGAGGTCGTGCGCGCCGCCGGGCGCGAGCAGTTCGCCCGCTACTACCGGACCTGGTACCGGCCCGACAACAGCGTGCTGATGGTCGTCGGCGACGTGGCTCTCGACGCCATGGAGGCGATGGTGCGCGATGCGTTCGCCGAGTGGCCGGCGGCCGAGGACCCCGCCGCCGACGCCGACCCGGGCATCGTGCCCTATGCGGAGGCACGCGCCGACGTCATCACCGACCCCGAGGTGACGCGTGCCGACGTGGCCGTCATCCGCGTGCGGCCGATCGAGCGGATGCAGACGGTGGGGGACTTCCGGCGTTCGCTCGTGGACGGCATGGGGCGATGGATCGTGAACCGGCGGCTCAACCAGATGGTCAACGAGGGCCGGGCGCCGTTTCAGAACGCCGCCCTTCACAAGAGCACGCTGTGGAACGTGTGCACCTACCTGGAGGCGGAGGCGTCCGGCTCCCCGGAGCACTGGCGCGAGATGCTGCGTGCAATCGCCGTCGAGGTCAGGCGGGCGCGGGAACACGGCGTGCTGCCTTCGGAACTCGACGACGCGCGCCGCGCCACGCTGGCCTCGGCGGAACAGGCCGCGCGCGTTGAAGGCACGCGGGACACCCGTTCCCTGCTGGGCGAGATGAACGGCCTGGTATCAGAGAGACGCAGGCCCATGTCCGCCGCTCAGCGCCGGGACCTCATCGTGGCTCTGCTGGACTCGGTGACGGCCGACGAGGTGGCCGAGTCGCTCCGGCGGGACTTCTCGCTCGACGATGCGCTGGCGCTGGCCACCATGCCCGAGGCGGAGGGGCAGGCACCGCCCTCCCCGGACGAACTGCTGGCCGTGCTGGCCCAGGCGCGAGCCGACGCCGTCGTGCCGCCGGTCGAACGCGAGCGCCCCGCCGCCCTTCTGGAACGCGAACCCGCCCCCGGCGCCGTCGCGCGGCAGGAGCTGGACCCGGACCTGCAGATACTGTCCGCCACGCTGGCGAACGGCGTGCGTATCCACCTGCGCAGCATGGACTTCAAGAAGGATGAAGTGCTGGTGCGCATCGTCCTGGCCGGCGGCGTGCCCTGGGAGACGGCCGGCAGCCGCGGACTGAGCGAGGCGGTCGTTGCCGCCTTCCAGCAGCCGGCGACCTCCCGCCTGTCCTCGACCGACGTCCGCGACCTGCTGACCGGCAGGAACGTGGGGCTGACCGGCAAGTGCGCCCGCGACCGGATGGTCATCGAGGTTGCCGGAACGCCCGACGACATCGAGGAGGGCCTCCGCCTGGCCCATGCCCTGCTGACCGATGCCGTGCTGGAGCCCTCGGCGCTGAAGACCTGGCGCCAGAAGACGCGACAGGAGCTGGAGGGCCGGCGCACCGACGTCCGGGCGCAGCTCTGGGATGCCGTCGACGGCACGCTGAGCGGCGGCGATCCGCGCTTCGCCCCTCCGACGCTCGCCCAGGTGGACGGCATCCGGATTGCCGATGCGCAGCGCTGGCTGGATCGGATCGTGGGCACGGCGCCGATCGAGGCGGCGATCGTGGGCGACATCGACCGCGACCGGGCCCTGGAACTGGCACTGCGCTACCTGGGTTCCCTGCGCCGGCGTCCGGAGATCGGGCCGCTCTCGCCCGAGCTGCGCCGGACAGTGCCCTCGCCCGGCCCCCTGACGGCGGAGGTGCCCGTGGACACGGTCACGCCCACGGCGGCTACGCTGGTGGGTTGGCGCGGAGCGGACTGGGCCGACGTGAAGGACCGGCGCGTGCTCCAGATCGCCGCGCAGATCATGACCAGCCGCCTGCGCGAGGAAATGCGCCAGCAGCGGGGACTGGCCTACTCGCCCTACTGCACCGCCATCCCGGCGCAGACGTATCCCGGCACGGGGCTTCTGGCGGCGGTGCTGGCCGGGGACCCGGCCAATGCCGACGAGGCGGCGCAGTTGATGCGCAACGCGATCGAGCGGTTTGCGGCGGACGGGCCCACCGAGGACGAGATGGCGACGGTGCGCAAGCAGTTCGCGAACCAGATCGAGACCCAGATGAAGGAGCCGCGCTACTGGCTGGGCGTCCTGGCGGACCTGGACTACGTCGGCACGCACCTGAAGGACGTAAAGGAGGTCATGGAGAAATACCTGTCCTACACGGGGCGCGACCTGCAGGAGACGGCCCGCAGGTATGTGACCGAGGAGCGGCGCATCCAGGTCGTGGCGCGGCCGCGCTGACGGATGCCGACCGCACGGGGGTCCCGGGACAACGATCGCCTGCGCGCATGTGCCTCCCGGGCGCGCAGGCGACCCCCAGCCCCGTCCGTCGGTTCACGGCCGTGTCGGATCCCCGCGAGACTCGGGGGGGAGGACGGATCAGAAGACGTTCAGCAGGACGTACATGCCGAGCGAGCCGGCCAGGACCACGGCCGCGAGCCTCAGCAGGCCGGCTGCGTTGGCGAACACCGACGTTCTGAAGTACTCGCTGGTCACGACCAGGCAGACGTGCACGGGCGAGAGAAGCTGTCCCACGTGGCCGAACCCGTATGCCAGCGCCGTCGCCGCCATGCGGGTCGCCGCGCTCGGGTCCTCGCCGATCAGGCTCATGACGATCGGGAAGCTGGCCCCCACGAAGCCGATGGCAAGGCCCGTGGCCAGTCCGCTGACCAGGGGCAGGAGCATGACGATGGCCGGCACGGGGATGCCTGAGTCGGCCATCTCGGCGTGCATGTGCGCCACCAGCGTCCGGCCGTCCGGCAGCGTGGCCTCGATGAAGGCGCCGTAGATGCGCACCACCATGACCAGGAGGACCATCTTGCCGGCCTGGCGCGAGAGCAGCACGTCCCGCCACTGCGCGCTCCGGATCGGACGCTGGACCTGGAGCACCGCCATCGCGCCGCACAGGCCCAGCAGCATGGGAAGGTAGCGGTTCATCGCCGGCAGGCCGGGGCGGACCGACGAGAGCCCGGCGTGGGCCAGCCGGACCACGCCGTAGCAGCCGATCACCACCAGGATCGGCAGCATGGCGCTCAGCGTCCGATGGGCTCTGCGGGCACCGGGTGCGGGGGCCGGCCCCGCCTCGGCCGGTATGCGCCGCAGCAGGAAGAGCCAACCCGCCGCGACGGCGCAGAGGGTGAGCGGCACGCCCAGGACCATGAACTGCCAGACCTCGAGCTTCGTGATCTGCATCGCGAGCAGCACGCCCGGGTAGAGCGGCCACCAGTACTCCCAGATGTGACGGAACCAGTGATTGGCCAGGGCCTTCGTGCGCGCCGGCAGGGCGCCTTCCGCATCGCAGCTCTCCACCAGCGGCGCGCTGAAGATCGCCCCGCCCGGCATCGGCAGCAGGCCGATCAGGGCCGGCAGCACCGCCATCGCCGCCCGCCTGCTGACCAACCCGCGCACCGAGTCCAGCAGGTCTCCCATCACCCCGCTGGCGGACATCTGTGAACTGAGCGCGATCACCTGGTAGACGACGACCAGGAGGAGGGCATTGTCCGGCGACCAGACGGACGCCCACACGATCCGCCCCATCGCGGCCGCCGGGTGGCCGGACCAGACTGCCAGCACCAGCGCCCCCACGGCCAGCGAGACGACCAGTTGTCCGCAGGCGCGGTTGACGATCAGGATCAGCGCCAGGGCGACGAACACCTTGACCAGGACAGGGGCGGACAGCAGCATGTTCCACATGGCGGGGGACCTTCCGGGCGGCGGCCGGCCAGACGGACGAGCCGTCGATTCTACCCGTCCCGCCGTCCGCCCGCAAAAGTCCGTGGACACCCGCCCCGCCGGCCCGCTACGATCTTGTGTGCGGACACGGGAATGCACAGCCCCCCCGACAAGGACCCCACGCCATGGCCAGGCACCAGTGGCTCACGCCCCGTCAGAAGGGCATCGTCCGGCGCTACTACGAACACAAGGAGACGCTCGGCACCCAGAAGCTGAGCGAGATCGTCTCGGAACTCTACCTGTGCGAGGACGCCGGGAAGGCGGAGCGGCTCTGGCAGCAGGCCCTGACCGCGCTGAAGAACGCCGGCGTCCACGAGGCCCGCGCCAAACGCATCGTGGAGGGGCGCAACCTGGAGCGGCTTGCGCATGTCCTGGAAGAGGTGTTCTGACCCCCGGCGGGGGCGGTCACCCGACCGGTTCCGCCCCGCCGAACAGACGGGAGAGGACGCTCCATATCTGCGGCCAGAAGACGACGAGGGCGATGATGAGGGCCAGCAGGACGGCCGCCTGAATCAGCAGGGGGGCGAGTCGCTTCATGCGGAGCCTGCGCGTGTAGGCCCGGTTCTGCTGCTCGATGTCTCCCATCAGCGAGTGCAGTTGGGCACGTACGGTGCCCGGCTGCGTCGGAGCGTCGCGGTCGACCGGGGCGCTCCGGCCCCGGGGAAACTCCGGCTGAAGCTCGCGGAAGGCGCCCGCGGGCTGCCAGGCCCCGTGTGTGCCCGCGCGTCGCGCGGGCGTATCCCGCGACACCTGGCCCTTGCGGATACGCTCGCGCAGGGCCGGCAGAGAGAACCGTCGGACCTCGACGCCGCCACCCTCCGCCACCCGCATGTCCCACTGGCCGGCGGCCGCCTCGGGCTTCTGCAGGCCGAGCTCGCGCCGGATGTCGCGTTCGCCGAGGCACCGTTCGTCGATGAGGCGGCACAGTTCGCGCGCGGACTGGACGCGATCCTCCGGCTTCTTGGCCAGCATGTGCTCGATCAGGGCCGAGACGGCCCGGGGCACGTCGGGGCGAACCGAGATCGGCGGGCGGACCGGCTCCTTTGCGTGTCGGGTCAGGATCTCCCAGGGCGTGGAGCCGTCGAACGGCACGGCGCCGGTGACGAGGTGGTACCAGGTGGCGCCGAGCGAGTAGATGTCGCTGCGCACGTCGGCCTTCTTGGCATCCGTGCTCTGTTCGGGCGCAGTATAGAGAGGCGTGCCCATGCCCGTTCCGGTGAGGGTCAGCGCCGTCGTCTCCGCGTCGACCTGGCGTGCAAGCCCCAGGTCGGCGATCTTCACGACGCCCTCCCGCGTGATCATGAGGTTATCGGGCTTGATGTCGCGGTGGATGACTCCGGCCTCGTGTGCGCAGGCGAGGCCCTCGGCGGCCTGTCGGATGATGTCCGTTGCCCTGGCCACGGGCAGGGCGCCGTGCTTCTTCACAAGGTGGCGGGCATTGGTCCCGTCGATGAACTCCATGGCGAAGTAATAGCGGCCCCGGTCCTCGGCGACGGCAATGCCGCGCACGATGTTCCTGTGCTGGAGCCGGATGCCCGCCTGAGCCTCCCGGAAGAAGCGTGCCAGGAAGGAGCGCTGCTTGGCCAGATGGGCCGCCAGCAGCTTCACAGCCGCCGGCTCATTCGCGGGGCCCCGGCAGAGCCAGACGCTGCCCATGCCGCCTTCGCCCAGCTTGCGCAGGACCGTGAACTCGCCCAGCGTCTCCACGTCCAGATCGCCTGCGAGGTCCTGGAGCTTCTCGGCCGTGTCCTGGTCAAGCATGCCGTTGAGGACGGCACAGTCCCAGAGCGGGATGTTCGAACCGTGGGCGCGCTTCTGCCCCTGGTATTCCAGGCAGGCCTTCACCTGGTCGGGGCTGAGCGCCTTGCGTTCGACGGCGACGTGCGCAAACCGGTTCTCCTGCGGTGTCGCCATACGGCTCCCCCTGTGCCCCCCCCGATGCCGGCCGCCGAACAACGGCAGGCGAGAGGGCCTGCAGCCTCTCTGCACACACGCGGATCTCAACGCTGAAGATGGCCGCCGCATTCCGGCAGAAACCCCCATCTCAGACGCCAGTCTATGATCCGCCGCTGGGCCTGTCAATGACGAAGTCCCCATGTGTGGGCGCCGTCTGCAGGGGCCCCGACCGGCCCTGCGGCGGCGCATCCCGGCGGCCCCTCTGCCCGACGGGCAGCGGGCTCGGGGCCGGCCGAAAGCGGCGCCCGGGCGTTTGCGGGCGCGGAGACGCCGACCTATAATCGAATCGAGACGTTGCGGGCGGCATCCGGGCGATCGGCCCGGGGCGGGGCGGCTCCCCGCGGCCATGTTGCCCGTCGGGACGGCCTCGTTCGAGGCGCAGGAACGGAAGAGGAAGCTCACGATGGAGTATGCCATACTGGGCAGGACGGGACTGAAGGTCTCACGGCTCGGCTTCGGGTGCATGCGGCTCCCGATGGCGACGGCCACGGCGGTCGATCGCGACCAGGCGATCCCGCTGCTGCGCCGCGCCGTCGATCTGGGCATCAACTACTTCGACACGGCGGTCCACTACTGCGGCGACGACAGCCAGCGCGTGCTCGGGGAGGCCATGGAGGACATCCGCGACCGCGTCATCCTGTCCACCAAGAACCATCATTACGACAAGGCAGACGTCGCCGGTTGGTGGCGCAACCTGGAGGACTCGCTCGAACGGCTGCGCACCGGCTGCATCGACGTATATAACTTCCATTACCTGGATTACGACAAGTATGAGAAGTCGCTCGCCGGCGACGACGGGCTCTACAAGCAGATGCTGAAGGCCCGCGAGCAGGGCCTGATCGCGCACATCTGCTGCTCGTTCCACGGCCCGGTCGAGTCCATGAAGAAGCTGGTCGATACGGGCGCCTTCGAGTCGATCACCTGCCAGTACAACCTGCTGGACCGCCACTTGGAGGAGGGCATCGCCTGCGCCGCCGAGCACGGCATGGGCGTGACCATCATGGGCCCGGTGGGGGGCGGCCGGCTGGGCTATCCGAGCCCGCAGGCGCGCGAGATCGTCGGCGACGTCCAGAGCACGCCCGAGCTGGCCCTGCGCTTCGTCCTGTCGAACCCCCACGTCACGATCGCCCTGTCCGGCATGAGCACGATGCAGATGCTCGAGGAGAACGTGGCAACCGCCTCGACGGCCGGCACGCTGAGCGAGGGGGACAACCGCCGCATCGCCGCCGCCATCGAGGAGCGCCGCGAGCTGATGGGCCTCTACTGCACCGGCTGCGGCTACTGCATGCCGTGCCCGGCGGGCGTGGACATCCCGGCGAACTTCGAGATACTCAACCTGGAGCGCGTCTTTGGGCTCACCGAGCATGCGCGGAACCGCTACCGGGCGCTGGCGGGCAAGGCGGCGCTCTGCCGGCTCTGCGGTCAGTGCGTGAAGGAGTGCCCGCAGGACCTGGACATCCCCGTCCGCCTGGCCGAGACGGTTGCCGCGCTCGACCCGCGCGCGGGAACCGTCGGCGGATGGCTCGAATGGCAGGGCGCCTCGCGCGCCCGCGGCGGCGCCGTGAAGCTGAAGCTGCGCTACCAGTTGAAGAACTTCACGGACCGCGACTACGGGAGCGTGCGCGTGGAGTTCCAGCCGCTCGCGGGCCAGGAAATCGAGCCGGGCGAGGCGCGGTTCCGCTCCCTGAAGGCCTATGCGCGCCGCCACAAGGATCTGGAAGTGACCCTGCAGACGCCTCTGACGGCCCTGGACCTGCGGGCGCTCGTGAGCTGCGATCAGACGCACCAGGTGGACCACATCCGCGTGCCGCTGGCGGTTGCCCGCCGCGTTGCCGACTACCGGCTCGACGCCCGCGTGCGCCGGCCGGGCATGGTGCACGTGCCGTGGGCCGGCCGGCCGGACGGCGCCGCCCCGCACAGCTTCGACGTGGTCGCAGCCTATGACCGCACGAACCTCTACGTGGCCGTGGACGTTGAAGACGACCTGCTCGACGCCGCCGCCAAGACCATCGAGGGGTGGTGGCAGGAGGCGGACAGCCTGAGCATCTGCCTGGACGGCCGCGCGCCGGAATCGGTCGGCCGCGAGGGCCGCGGAGCCGGCGTGGTCGTCCTCACGATCTACCCGCCGGCCGACCCCGCTGCGAAACCGCAGGTCTCCGGCCCGGCCGGAACGCAGGTGCGCCTGGCACGCACGCCGGTCGGCTATCGCGTTGACTGTGCGCTGCCGTGGAAGGTATTCTCGCAGGTCCGGGGACGCCCGGATCTGATCGGCTTCGACGTCCTCCTCCGGAGCTTCGACGCACAGGACAGACCGGTCGTCCGGCTCAGCTGGAGCGGCCGGGGCGGCCAGGAGAGGACGGCCGCCGCGTTTGGGGCGCTGGTGCTCGCCTGAGCGTCCCGCGCGGGACCGCACGGCGTTCGTCCGAGGGAGGTGCCACTTGCCCATCGCCGCGCTGACAGCCCTCGAGGGCCTGGCGCTGTTCCTGTTCTTCGTGCTCGGGCTGATCGTGGGCAGCTTCCTGAACGTGTGCATCTGGCGCCTGCCGCGCGGGATCAGCGTGAACTTCCCGCGGCGCTCGCTCTGCCCCCGATGCGGCCATTCGCTGGCCTGGGCGGACAACATCCCGGTGGTCAGTTTTCTGCGGCTGCGCGGCCGGTGCCGCTACTGCAGCGACCCGGTCTCGTGGCGCTACCCCTGCGTGGAACTGATCACGGGCCTCCTGTTCGCGCTCATCTACTTCCGCCAGAGGGTGCAGGTGGGCACGGACCTCGGGCAGGTCGTCGTCATGCTGCTGCTGGCCGCCCTGCTGGTCGTCGCCAGCGGCATCGACCTGGAGTTCCTGATCATCCCGGACGAAATCTCGGCCTTCGGGGTGCTCGGCGGGCTGCTGGCGGGGTTCCTGCTCCCGCAACTGCACGTGGGGCCGCTCAACTACCACACGTTTGAGTCGCTGACGGGGCATGTGCGCCTGGACGGCCTGATCGCCTCGGGTATCGGCGCGGTCGGGGGCGGCAGCATGGTGCTCGCGTTCGCGCTGCTGGGGCAGCTCGTGTTCCGCAAGGAGGCGATGGGGCTGGGCGACGTCAAGCTGATGGCGATGATCGGCGCCTTCTTCGGCTGGAGGGTCGTGTTCATGACGTTCTTCCTGGCACCGTTCGTCGGCCTGCTCTACGGCCTGCCGATGCTGCTCATGAACGACGAGCACGTGATGCCCTACGGGCCGTTCCTGTCCATCGGGGCCGTGGTGACGCTGGTCTTCCGCGACGACATCTGCCGGTACCCCGCCATGCTGGAGGAAGTCGTCCGCCTGCTTGCCGGCTGAACGTCGCACGCGGCGGTCGGTCTGGCAGCCCGTTGAAGACGTCCTCTTGTGGCACAGGCGCCCCCCCCGCGCCGGAAGAACCGGCCGCAGATGACGGGCGGCCTGTGATGCGGTATAATCCGCCGGGGCCGTCGTGTGCCGGGCCCCAGGAGTCAACTGCGAGGATCCCATGAGAGACTGTCAACAACCCCTGATGCTGTTCACCGGCCGGGCAACCTACTACCTGGCCCGCCGCATCGGCGAGAGCCTGAGGACCTTTCCCGGTCTGGCCGACGTGCGGCTGTGCGAGCCGCGGGTGACGCGATTCAGCAACGAGAACCTGAAGGTCAAGATCAACGAGAGCGTGCGCGGCGCGGACGTATTCCTGGTTCAGACCGCCGCCAACGCCGGCCACTGCAGCAGGGGCGTCAACCCCGAACGGGTCAGCGCCGAGGAGGCCGCCGAGCTGTGCCTCTCCGAGAACCTGATGGAGCTGTTCATCACCATCGACGCGCTGCGGGGCGCCTCGGCCGGCCGCATCACCGTGGTGGCGCCGTACTTCCCGTACGTGCGCAGCGACAAGAAGGACGAGCCGCGCATCAGCATCTCCGCCCGCCTGATGGGCCAGCTCATGCACCAGGCGGGCGCCGACCGCGTCCTGACCGTCAACCTGCACAACCTGCAGATCATGGGCTTCATGCCCATGGCCTGCGACCAGCTCGACGCCAACCCGCTGATCGCGGAGTACTTCCGCTGCCACATGGACACCGAACGGCTGGGCGTGCTGACCACCGACGCCGGCGGCGTGCGCATCGGCACCGTCTACGCCGAGCGGCTGAACCTGCCGCTGGCCGTCTGCGACAAGCGGCGATGGGCCGACAACGAGGACCCGGAGATCCGCGCCGTCATCGGCATCGAGGGGCTGCAAGGGCGCGAAGTGGCGATCTTCGACGACGAGATCCTGACGGGCGGCACGATGTGCCGGGCCATCTCGGCGCTGAAGGACAAGTTCGGGCTGCCCGTGTCGTATATCTCCTGCGTGCACCCCGTCTTCGGCAACGGAGCGGCCGAGCGGCTCCTGTCCACGGGCGTCAAGCGCATCGTGTGCACGGACACCCTGCCGCCGCCGGAAGCGAACGACCGCGTCCGAGTCGTCAGCGTGGCGCCGCTGCTGGCGGCCGCCATCAACAACATCCACACGAACCGGTCCGTCACGAGCATCTTCCGCGAACAGGACTCCCTGTTCGGCGCCCAGAGCGAACCGTCGTGACCGCCATGGCCGAACGACCCGCCATCGAAGACCTGCTGGCCGCCGCCGTGGCCGAGCACGTGCCGATGTCGGTGGACGAGGTGCGCGCGCTGATCTCGGTGCCGCCGGCGGCGGACATGGGCGACTACGCGCTGCCGTGCTTCCCGCTGGCCAGGGCACTGCGCAAGGCGCCGAACGCCATCGCGGCCGAGCTTCAGACCCTCGTGCGCCTGCCGGACGGCATTGTGGCGTCGCGCGCCGTCGGGCCGTACCTGAACTTCTCCGCCGACCGCGCCGGGCAGACCGCATGCATCCTGGCGGCCATCTGCCGCGCCGGCCGCCTCTACGGCGCCGCCGAGGTCGGTGCGGGCCGCACCGTCGTGTTCGAATACAGCAGCCCGAACATCGCCAAGCACCTGGGCGTCCATCACCTCCCGGGCACCATCATCGGCCGCACGCTCTGCCGGATCTTCGAGCGGCTGGGCTACACGGTGGTGGCCGTCAACTTCCTGGGCGACTGGGGCACGGGGTTCGGCAAGCTGATCGCCGCCGTCGAGCGCTACGGCGTCGACGACGTCGCCTCGCTGACGGTGGACGACCTGCAGGGGCTCTACGTGCGTTACAGCCGGGAGGCGGAGGAGGACCCCGCGCTGACGGAGGCGGCGCGCGCAGCCGCGCTGCGCCTGGAGCGGGGGGAGAAACGCGCGGTCCACTGCTGGGAGACCTTCCGGGCGGTGAGCCTGGCCGAGTTCGAGCACGCCTACGAACGCCTGGGCGTCGCCTTCGACCGCTACACGCCGGAGAGCGAGTACCGCGGCCGCATGGCCGAGACGCTGCGCAGCATGCAGGAGGCCGGCGTCGCCGTCGAGAGCGAAGGCGCCCTGATCGTGCGATTCGACGCGGAGGAGATGCCGCCGCTGCTGGTGCGCACCGGGGACGGCCGGAGCCTGTACGCCACGCGGGACATCCCGGCCGCCATCGACCGCTGGGAAACCTACCGGTTCGACCGCTCCGTCTACGTGGTGGGCAACGAGCAGTCGCTCTACCTGAACCAGGTTCGCGCCGCGCTCCGGCGGATGGGGCACGAGTGGGCGGACCGGGTCGTGCACGTCAACTTCGGCCTGATCAAGTTCCTCGACGCCGAGACGGGCCAGGCCCGCAAGGGCAGCACGCGGCGCGGTGAGCTTCTGCTGCTGGAGGAGGTGCTGGACGAGGCCGTTGCGCGGGCCCGGGTGAAGATCGCCCAGAACGCCGATCGCTTCGAGGAGGGCGCCGACCTGGACGCCCTGGCCGAGCAGGTGGGCATCGGCGCCGTACTCTTCCGGCAGATGTCCGTGCGGCGCACGCGCGACGTGGTCTTCGACTGGGATCGGATGCTCGACTTCGAAGGCGACACGGGCCCGTACGTGCAGTACGCGCACGCCCGCCTGTGCAGCATCCTGCGCAAGGCCGGGGGCGAGGTGCCCGAACAGGTCGATTTCGGCCTGCTGTGCATGCCGGAGGAGTGGACGCTCGTGCGGCACCTGGAACGCTTCCCGCGGACGATCCTCCGGGCCGCGCGGGAGTACGAGCCGTCGGTGATCGCCACGCACCTGCTCGAGCTGTGCGCCGACTTCAGCTCCTACTACAGCGCCGGCATGAAGGAACCCGATCGCCGCGTTCTGTGCGAGGACGAGCGGGTGCGGGCCGCCCGTCTGAAGCTGGTGGACGCCGTCCGCCACGTGATCCGCTCCGGACTGGAGCTGCTCGGCATCGCTGTGCCCGAACGGATGTGACAGGAGGGCGCGCCGGGACGATGGCTGACCTGAAGGCAGTCTTCTTCGATGTGAGCGGCACGCTCTGGGACGCCAACGCCTGCGCCCTGCACCTGTTGGAGATCGTCGTCTCGAAGTTCAGCCCGCCTCTGCCCCGGGAAGACCCGGCGCACGTCATCCGCCGGTTCAACGCCGCCTTCCTGAACCAGCCCACCCGCCGCCACGTCCGCGAAAGCCGGCCGTTCTCCCGCCTGAAACGCTTCGAGGGACTGCTGGAGGGCTACGGACTGACGCGCCACGGCCTGGCGCAGGACATGAGCCGCACCTACGACTCCGCCCGACGCCTCTGCATGCGCCGGTTCCTGCGGCCCGACGCGCACCCGGTCCTGGGGGAACTCCGGCGCAACGGCCTGCAGTGCGGCGTCATCCTGAACGGTTCCCCGGCCGTGCAGCGTCACATGCTCGAGTGCCTCGGGCTCGAGACGCGCCTCGACCATGTCGTGCTGGGCCAGGTGGAGGGCTACGCCAAGCCCGACGTGCGGCTGTTCCGGCGCGCCCTGGATGCCGCCGGGACCGCCCCGGACCAGATGCTCTACGTCGGCGACAGCCCGCTGACCGACGTGTTCGGGGCGGTCCGCGCGGGCATCCGCACCGCCTGGTACCAGACCGGCCTGCGCCGGCTGCCGCAGGGGTTCCCCCCGCCCGACTTCACCATCCGCAGTCTCTCCGAAGTGCTCGACATCGTCGCGTAGGCCGGCGGCGCCCGGTCGCGTTCCGCCGCCGGTCGGGGCGGCGCGGTCTCCGGCCATGCCAACCGGTTGCGCGGCGGCTGCCCGGGGCGGTATGCTGAGCGAAACGGGGATCTTCGCAGAGGGACGGCGCCCGCATGATCTGGCTGATGGACTGCGTGTACCTGGCCGTGGGCGCGTTCCTGCTGCCGTTCTGGCTGTTGAAGATCCCCACCGCGCCCAGGTACCGGGCGGGAATCCTGCAACGGCTGGGGCTGAGCCCCCGGCTGGACCCGGGCCGCAGACGCCTCTGGATCCACTGCGCGAGCGTGGGCGAGGCCGCCATCCCCACCATGCTGGTGGCCGACTTCCGGCGGCGCTTTCCCGACTGGCAGATCGTCTTCTCAACCAACACGGACACCGGCGCCGCGCGTCTGCGCGAACTCCATCCGGGCGCCACGGTCTTCTACCTCCCGCTGGACCTGTCGCCCTGTGTGGCGCTGGCCCTGCGCCGGATCGCCCCGACCGTGCTGCTGCTGGTGGAACTGGAGTTCTGGCCGAACCTGACGGGCGCCTGCGCCGAGCGGGGCGTGCCGATCGGCATCATCAACGGCCGCATTACGGGCGGCTCGCAGAGGATGCTCAAGGCCATGTCGCGCCTGTGGCCGCGGCTGTGGCGGGGCGTGAGCGTCTGTTGCGCCCGGGGGCCGGACGACGCGGAGGGGTTCATCCGGGCCGGGCTCGCGCGCGAGCGCGTCTTCGACTGCGGGATGCTCAAGTGCGACCAGCCGCCCGCCGAGCCGCTGCCGGAGGAGCTGGCGCGGCTGCAGTCGATGTTTCAAATCGCGGCGGGCGCGCCGGTTCTGGTGGCCGGCAGCACGCGGGTAGGGGAGGAGTCGATCCTCGCGGCGGCGTATCGAGACCTGATCAGCAAATACAGGCGCCTGCGCATGATCGTGGTGCCGCGGCACGTTGAGCGAGCCCGGGAGGCCGTGGCGGCCGTGCGCGGCCGCGGCCTGCCGGCCGTGACCAAGACCGACCTGGACCTGGGCCGCGCGACCGCCGACGGAACCGAGGTGATCGTCGTGGACACGATCGGGGAGCTGTCGGCGTGCTACGCGCTCGCCACGGTGACCTTCGTGGGCGGAAGCCTGCTGCCGCCCGGCGGAGGGCAGAACGTCATGGAGGCGGCCGCACTGGGCAAGCCGGTCCTGACGGGGCCCTACACGACGAACTTCCGCACCGAGGTCGAACTGCTGCGCGCGGCCGGCACGGCGGTGCTCGTGCGCACGGCGGCGGATCTGGTCGATGAGGTGGATCGGCTCCTGCTGGACCCCGTCCGCGCACGGGGGATAGGCGCGGCCGGCCGACGGACCGTGGAACGCAACCGCGGGGCCTCCGAGCGGACGTTCCGGCACGTGGAGAAGCTGGCGACCGGCGGGCTTACGACTTGACGCATGGGGGGGCGGCTGCTAACATACGGCTTCCATAACGCGGCACCTCGGGAACCCAACGGAGGTAGACGCCATGGCTCAGGTGGACAAGTTTCTGAGCTTTCTTGTCAAGAATAGCGGTTCTGATCTGCATCTGGTCACCGGGTCCCCGCCGATCGTCCGCATCGACGGCAAGCTTCAGAAGATGAAACTCCCGCCGCTCACCGGCGAACAGGTGAAGTCGCTGATCTACGAGATCATACCCGAGCGGAACCGGAAGGAATACGAGGCGATCAACGACACGGACTTCGCCTACGAGATTGCCGGTGTCGCCCGATTCCGCACAAACGTCTACATGGACCTGAACGGGCCGTCGATGGCCCAGCGTCTGATCCCGTTCGACATCATGACGGTCGACGACCTCGGCATCTCCCCGGAGATCCGGGACCTCATGATGCTCCCGAAGGGCATCGTGCTCTGCACCGGGCCGACCGGCTGCGGCAAGAGCACCACGCTGGCCGCGCTGCTGCACTATGCCAACGAACGCCGGCACGACCACGTGATCACCATCGAAGACCCCGTGGAGTTCGTCCACAGCAACGTCAACTGCATCTTCAGCCATCGGCAGGTCGGCCTGCACACCGAGAGCTTCAAGCGGGCACTGCGCGCGGCCTTCCGCGAGGACCCCGACATCATCCTCGTCGGCGAGATGCGCGACCTGGAAACGACGGCCCTGGCCATCACGGCCGCCGAGACGGGCCACCTCGTCCTGGCCACCGTCCACACGACCACGGCGTCGAGCACGGTCGACCGCGTCATCGACCAGTTCCCCCCGGACCGCCAGGCGCAGATCCGCGTCATGCTGTCCAGCACGCTCAAGGCCGTCATCACGCAGGCCCTCTGCCGGCGCAAGGTCAAGGGGCGGATCGCCGCGTTCGAGATCCTCGTCGTCCACAGCGCCGTGCAGAACCTGATCCGTGAGAAGAAGACGTACCAGCTTCCCTCGACGATCCAGACGGGCCGCAAGTACGGCATGTGCACCATGAACGAGTCGCTCATGCAACTGGTCGAGGACGGCTTCATCGATCTGGAAGAGTCCTTCAGCAAGTCCGTCGACAAGCAGGACATGAACGACCGCGTGAACAACTACCTGCTCGCCCTCGTGCAGCAGGGGCAGATCGCGCCCGTCGAGGCCGTCAAGCAGTCCTACTTCCGCCCCAACATGATCGAACTGCTCCGGGCCCACGGACACGGGAAGAGCCTGCGAGACGTCGATCTGGCCCACCTGGACCTGGCGGACGAGCAGATCATCTGACGGGACGGGGCCGGACCGTTGGACCCCGAGGGGAGGTGACGGCCCGTGCGCTTCTCGGTGGCCCTTCTGGCGGCGTTCGCGGGGCTGGCGCTGGCCGGTTGCCATCGCGGCCAGATTCGCCTGCCGACAGCGGCCGGGGCCGAAGGCCACACCTGGCGCAATCCGGTGGACCTGGAGATCTACCGCGCCCCCGCCCGTGCGCTCCTATACACCGTCGAGCCCCCCGTCGGCTACGCCGAAGCCCGTCACCGGCCGGGCCGTAGCCTTGCGATCGCCCTGCGCCTGAACTGGAACGCCGCCGTTCGCCCGCTGTCCGATGCCTTCGAGCGCCTGGCCATGGAGCACAACGCCGCCGAAATCGCTCTGAGCGACTTCACCGACCGGGAGAGGAACCTGGGCTTCGTCCTGGACGCCCTGAGGCCCCTCAGGGCACGGTTCGACGGGCTGCTGGCCGAGTACGACGACCTCATGTCCGCCACCGAGCCCGACTCCCCCGATCAATACTCGGCTACGAACGCGATTCGAGCCCGGGCACGGCAGATCAACCTGGAGGCTGCCGAGTGCGTCGCGGCCGTCTGCTGCCCCGAATCGCCTCAACACGACCCCGACGCGGTTCACCCTCAGCCGGTGCGGCCATGATCGAGCGCCCCCGCATGACCCGCGAACAGGTGCGGGCGGTCGACCGGATCGCCATGGAACGCTACGCGATGCCGGGCGTCATCCTGATGGAGAACGCCGGGCGCGCCTGCGTCTTGGCCGCTGTCCGGCTGATGGGCGGCGAGGCCGCCGGACGCCGCGTGGGCATCCTCTGCGGACGCGGGAACAACGGAGGCGACGGACTGGTCGTGGCCCGCCACCTGAGCAACGCCGGAGCGCGGGCCGACGTCGTGCTGCTCACAACGGTCGATGAGGCCCTCGAAGCCGGAGGCGATGCCGCCGTGAACCTCCGGATCGTGCGTCATATGGCCCTGCCGCTCCGACAGGCTCCGACCGCTGCAGAGGCGGCCGAGGCCGTCGGCGGCCTGCTGGACGCCGACCTGATCGTGGACGCCATGCTGGGCACGGGAGCCCGCGGCGAGGTGCGCGAACCGGTGCGTTCGGCGATCGAAGCCCTCCAGGGATATGAGGGCCCCGTCCTGGCGGTCGACGTGCCGTCGGGGCTCGACTGCGACACGGGCCGCCCGATGGGCGCCTGCGTGCGTGCCCGGTGCACCGTCACGTTCGTCGCCCGCAAGGTCGGTTTCGACGAACCCGGGGCCGGGGCCTGGACGGGCGCCGTCGAGGTGGCCGACATCGGCGTCCCGCGCGCCGTCCTGGACGAAGTGGCGTAACGCTGGAGAGAGGGGGACGATGGAGATCTACCTGAGCGCGCCCCTGTTCACGCAGGAACAGAGGCGCTGGAATCGCCTGGTCGCGCGGGGGCTGGAGAAGCGCATCGCCGGCGCCCGCGTGGTGCTGCCCCAGGACTACCGCGTCCATTCGTCGTTCAACAAGCGCACCGACTTCCCGCACCTGTTCAGGTCCTGCGTCGAGGGCGCGCGCGAGGCCGACCTGATGGTGGCCGTTCTGGACGGCCCGGACGTGGACAGCGGGACCGCCTTCGAAATGGGCATCGCCTACGAGCGCGACATCCCCATCGTCGGCATCCGCACGGACTACCGCGAGAGCCAGCAGAAGGGCGTGAACCTGATGATCTCCGGCGCCTGCACCGTGCTGCTGCGCGAGATGGCGTTCGGCGAAGACGTCGAACAGCTCCTCAAGGACCTTGCCGACAAGGTCGTGCACGCCCTGAAGCGCACGGGCCGCCGTGCGCCTCCCGGGGAAGAGACATGACGGTGCGGCCGACCGCCGGCAAGCTCATCGCCCTGGGCGTCGCGGCGGTCCACCTCGTGCTTCTCGTCAGCGGAGGGGCTGTCCGGTGGTCGCAGCTTCTCCAGTACCTCGTCTTCCTGCTGCTGGCGCTGGTGCTCGTCTGGTTCCCCGGGCAGATCGGGGAATTCACCGGCTACGTCGGGCGCGGGGGCGGCATCGACGTAGAGACCCCTGCCATCTTGGTGTCGCTCGCCGGCTGGTTCTTCCTCGTGGGTCTTCCCGCCGTGCTGTGGCTGCTGAGCTGAGCGCGCACGAGCGCGCTTCGGCCGGCGTTGACGGTCGGGGAGGGCAGGGTTAGAATGCGCCGGTGCCGCCCTGCGTCGGGCGAGCTTGTCTTGTCCCTCCGTTCCGGAGTGTTCCCATGGCAGCATCCGACCTCCCCGTGGCGCTCGTCACCGGCGCAGGCCAGGGCATCGGCCGGGGCATCGCCCTCCGACTGGCCGCCGACGGGTTTTGTGTCGTCGTGAACGACGTGGTGGCCGACCCCTCGAAGACCGATGCCGGCGCCTACGAGGTCAAGGCGAAGATCGAGGCCGCCGGCGGCCGGGCGGAGGTCTGCCGGGCGGATATCGCGTCCGCCTCCGACCGCCGCACCATGCTCGACTTCCTCGCCGACCGTTTCGGGCGGCTGGACGTGCTCGTCAACAACGCCGGCGTGGCGCCCCGGCAGCGCATGGACATCCTGGAAGCGACCGAAGAGAGCTACGACCGCGTGATGGCCATCAACCTGAAGGGCCCGCACTTCCTCACGCAGGCCGTCGCGCGACGCATGGTCGAATGGAAGAACGCCGGCGTCGTCGAGCAGCCGCGGATCGCCTTCATCACGTCCGTCAGCGCCTACGCGTCCTCGCCCAACCGCGCCGAGTACTGCGTGAGCAAGGCCGGCCTGAGCATGGTCGCCAAGCTCTACGCCGACCGGCTGGCCGAGTTCGGCATCCCGGTCATCGAGATCCGCCCGGGCATCATCGAGACGCCGATGACGTCCGTCGTGAAGGAGAGGTACGACGCCATGATCGCCGGCGGGCTCCTGCCGACGGCCCGCTGGGGGCGTCCCGACGACGTGGCGCGCGTTGTGGGCGCCTTCGCGCGCGGCGACCTGGACTACTCCACCGGCCAGGTCATCGAGGTGGGCGGCGGCTTCGGTCTCCGGAGGCTGTAGCCACATGATCCGACAGGAGACCATCGACTTCGACGGCCTGAGCGTGCCCGTCCGTTCCCTGAACACCGCCGTCATCGGCAGCGGCGCGGCGGGGCTGGCGTGCGCGGCGCGGCTGTTCCGCCTGATGGAGGAGACGGGTGTGCACCGCCCGCAGGACCAGGTGGCGGTGGTCACGCACGGCATGGGAACGGGCACCTCGCACAACGCCGGGTCCGACAAGCAGACCTACTACAAGCTCGGCACGGACGCCGCATCCCCGGACACGCCGGCCGAGTTCGCCGCCACGCTGACGGCGGGGGGCTGCGCCCATGCCGATCTGGCGCTCGTGGAGGGCCTCAACGCGTTGCGCGCCTTCCATCACCTGGTGGACGCGGGCGTGCCGTTCCCGCACAACGCGCGCGGCGGCTTCGTCGGCTACAAGACGGACCACGACCCCAGCCAGCGCGCCACGTCGGCCGGGCCGTGGACATCGCGGTTCATGGTGCGGAAGCTCGCCGCCGAACTGAAACGCTACGGCGTGCCCGTCCTCGAAGGGCTGCACGTGCTGGCCGTCCTGACCGAGGAGTGCGGCGGCCGCCGCGCGGCTTGCGGCCTGCTCTGCATCGACCTGACGGCGCAGGACGGGGCCGGCACCGGCCTGACGCTCTTCCGCTGCCGCAACGTCGTCGCCGCCGGCGGAGGGCCGGGGGAACTCTACGCCATCTCCGTCTACCCCAGGGGCCAGATGGGGCCCTACGCGGCCCTGTTCGAGGCCGGGGCCGCCGCCGAGAACCTCACGGAGTCGCAGTTCGGCCTGGCCTCGCTGGATCCCCGCTGGAACCTGTCGGGCACCTACCAGCAGGTCATCCCCCGCTACTACAGCACCGACGCCGACGGCGGGAACGTCCGGGAGTTCCTGAACCCCTGGTTCGACTCGATGGCGCAACTGGCGACCGCCGTCTTTCTGAAGGGCTACCAGTGGCCGTTCGACCCGGACAAGATCGCCGGGCACGGCTCCTCGCTCATCGACGTGCTCGTGCAGCACGAGACGGTGAACCGCGGGCGGCGGGTGTTCATGGACTTCCGCAGCAATCCGGCGGCCACCGACGGGCTGGAGGCGTTCGACCTGGGCCGCCTGGCGCCTGAGGCGCGGACGTATCTGGAGAGGTCCGGCGCCCTCCAGGCCACGCCCATCGAGCGGCTCGCCCACATGAACCAGCCCAGCATCGACCTGTATGCCGAGATGGGCGTCGATCTGCGGCGGGAGCCGCTCGAGGTGGGCGTCTGCCACCAGCACTGCAACGGCGGCTTTGCGGTGGACACGTGGTGGGAGTCCGGCGTGCCGCACCTGTTCGTCGTCGGCGAACTGGCCGGAACGCACGGCGTCAAGCGACCGGGCGGATCGGCGCTCAACGCCGGGCAGGTGGGCGCGCTGCGCGCCGCGCAGAGGATCGCGCACGTGTACCACGACGCGGCGCCGGACGCCGACGCCTTCCGCAAGGCGGCCGGGAAGGCCGTGCGACGCTTCGCCGAGGAGATCGCCCGGACCCGCGCCGGCGGCGGCCTCGACTGCGCGGAGGTGAAGCGCCAGGTGCAGCGCCGCATGACGGAGCACGCCGGCATGGTGCGCTCGCTGCGCGGCGTGCGCCACGCCCTGGCCGAGGCGCAGGCCCGGTGGCGGGCGATCCGCCGGGAGGGACTCCGCAGCGCCGGGGGCGGCCCGGTCGAGGCCCTGCAGGTGCGCGAACTGGCCCTGGCGCAGATCGGCTTCCTGGCGGCCGTCGAGGGCCTGCTGGCGCGCGGCGGCGGCTCGCGCGGTTCGCACCTGGTCGCCGATCCGGCCGGCCGGCAGCCGCATCCGAAGCTGGGCGATGAGTGGCGGTTCGTGCCGGAGAATCCGTCCCTCCGCAGCGAGGCGCTCGAAGTGGCGTATGATGCCGAGAGCGACGAGTTCCGCACGCGGGCGGTTTCGCTCCGGGAGGCGCCGGCCGAGGAGTTCTGGTTCGAGAACACGTGGGCGGAGTTCCGTCGCGGCGACGTCTTCGCGCGGGACGAAGGCGACCGCCCCCGCCCCTACCGGTGAGCGCAGCCATGGCCGACGGGCGCGAGGCCCCCAAGATCCGACGCGTGGCGTCCCTGACGACGCCGGACGAGTTCCGCCGGCACGTGGCGGGCCTGGGCATCGAACTCCCCCTGGACGACGCGGCGGAGTCCGGCGACGGCGCCCCGCTGGCACAGCCCTGGCGCCTGCCGAACGGACGCATCATCGGCAACCGCTGGTGCATCCACCCGATGGAGGGGTGGGACTGCGCGGCCGACGGCCGTCCGACGGAACTCGTGCACCGTCGCTGGCGGCACTTCGGCCGCAGCGGCGCCAAGCTTATCTGGGGCGGCGAGGCGGCGGCCGTGCGCCATGACGGCCGGGCGAATCCCCGCCAGCTTGTGATCAACGACGACACGGTCGGCGACGTCGCCGCGCTGCGCACGGCCCTCGTGGACGAACACCGCGCGGCGTACGGCCGCACCGACGACCTGCTGGTCGGCCTGCAGTTGACGCACTCGGGCCGCTTCTGCAAGCCCAACGCCGACGACCGTCCCGAGCCGCGCATCGCCTGCCATCACCCCGTTCTGGACCGCCGGCTGGGCATCCCGCCCGATGCGCCGGTCCTCTCGGATACCGAGATCGAGGACATCGCTGCGTGCATGGTGCATGCGGCGGGGCTGGCCCACAGGGCCGGCTTCGACTTCGTGGACGTCAAGCACTGCCACGGCTACCTGGGCCACGAACTGCTGAGCGCCCGCACCCGGCCCGGCCCCTTCGGCGGCAGCTTCGAGAACCGCACGCGCTTCCTGCGCCTGGTCGTCGAGGGCATCCGGCGCTCCGTGCCCGACCTGCTGATCGGCGTTCGGTTCAGCGCCTTCGACACCGTGCCTTTCCACGCCGGCCCGGACGGCACCGGCGTGCCCGATGAGCACCCCCTGCCGTACCCGCATGCGTTCGGCGCCCGCCCCGAGGATCCCCTGCAGCTCCAGCTCGACGACGCCCGGCAGCTCCTGGGCCTGCTTCGGGACCTGGGCATCCACCTCGTAAACATCACGGCGGGAAGCCCTTACTACAACCCCCACGTGCAGCGCCCCGCACTCTTTCCCCCGAGCGACGGCTACAGGCCGCCGGAGGACCCGCTCGTGGGCGTCGCGCGTCAGGTCCAGGCCACCGCCCGCCTGAAGGCCGACTTCGCCGACCTGCTCATGGTCGGTTCGGCCTACACCTACCTGCAGGAGTGGCTGCCGCACGTCGCCCAGCACGTCGTGCGCACGGGCGGGGTGGACTTCGTCGGCATCGGGCGGATGGTGCTGTCCTACCCCGAACTGCCGGCCGACGTGCTGGCCGGGCGGCCGCTGGACCGCCGCCGCATCTGCCGCACGTTCAGCGCCTGCACGACCGGTCCCCGCATGGGCATAGTCAGCGGATGCTACCCCCTGGACCCGTTCTACGGCCGCCGGCCCGAGGCGGAGGCGCTCAAGCGCCGCCGGTAGGCGCGCCTGCGAGGCGCGCCTCGCAGGCGTTGCAGTGCCGACGGGCCGGCCATAGAATGGACGGAAGAGACACCGAGCGGCGCGGGAGGGTCGTCGCAGCGCCGGACAGCGGAAACCGTCGATGCTGCTGCCATTCGTAATGTGCGTTCTCATACTGTACGTGCCCCTGCCGGCCGCGCATACCCCGGCTCCGTGGCCGCTGATGCTGGCCGGAGTGGCCGTGCTGGCCGTGCTGAATGCCGCCGCCGGCTGGCTCGGCAGTGGGCTGGCCCTCCGGCTGGGCAGTGTGCGCACCACGCAGGCCGCAATCGAGGCCGACCGCATATTCGCCCTGCTCAAGGGCGGCGTCGTGGGCTTCGTGCTGGCCGACGTCTTCCTGTTCCGCTGGCCGGTCGTTGTGGAGCGGCTCGTCGGCGTCGGCCCCTGGGCGGCCCTGGCCTACGACCTGGTGCTGGTGGCGCCCGCGCTGGTCATGATCCTCACAGCCATGGCCTGGCAGCACCGCTACGAGCACCGCCAGGGGCGCGTCACGCTGCCGCTTGGCCGCTACGTCTGGCTGCGCGCCCGGGTGGAACTGGGCATCCTGCTGGCGCCGTGGCTGATCCTGGTGCTGGCCGGCGGCGTCGCGATGGTCCTGTTCGGCAACCGCCCCTGGGCGGACCTTGCCAACGGCCTGACGACGGGGGCGGTCCTGGTGCTGCTGGTCGTCCTGAGCCCGCTTCTTCTGCAGGCGATCTGGGACACGTCGTCCCTTCCCGCCGGCCCCCTGCGCGAGCGTCTGGAGGCCTTCTGCCGCGCGCAGCGGTTCCGTTGCCGCGACATCCTGGTCTGGCACACGCACCGCCACATGGCCAACGCCGGCGTCGTCGGCCCCACGCCCCTGATCCGTTACGTGATGCTGACCGACGCGCTGCTGCATCACAGTCCGGATGCGGAGGTGGAGGCCGTCTTCGCCCACGAGGTCGCGCACGTGCGCTGCCGCCACCTGCCCTTCTACGTCGCGTTCGGCCTGGCCTTCATCGTCTTTCTGGCCAACCTGCTGGACGCACTGGCCGCGCTGGGGTGGGTCGCCCCGATCGAGGGATCGCTGGGGGCGGTTATGGCGACCGAACACGGGGTGGCCATGCTGGCCTTCGGCGCGTTCTACTGGGTCGTCGTGTTCGGGTATGTCTCGCGGCGGATGGAGCTGCAGGCGGACGTCTACGCCGTCTCCGCCGTCGAAGCGCCCTCCGCGTTCCTGAGTGCGCTGGCGCGGCTGCGCGCGCTGAGTCGTTCGCCCGGGGGGACTTCGCTCTGGCGCCATTTCAGCCTGGACCAGCGGATCGCCCTGCTGGAGCGGCTGCGGGACGATCCGGCCGCGACGGCGGCCTTTCAGCGGTCCGTGGCCCGGCTCAAGCGCGTGTTTCTGCTGCTGGCCGCCGCCGCCACGCTGCGGCTTCTGGTATTCCGGCCCGAGTTGATCGGACTCTGACCGAAGGGGCGAGACGATGGCACAGAGCATGAGCCGCAGGGAATGGATGCGCTGGGCGGCTCTCGGGGCGGGCGCCTGCCTTCTGCCGGGCGGGTGCAGTGACCGCACGGCGGACGGGGCCACCGGGCCGCCGGCTGGCGGGCGAGACGCGCTGGCCTGGGAGCCGATGGACGGGGGACGGGTGCGGTGCACGCTCTGCCCCCGGGCCTGCGTGGTGGCCGACGGCGGGCGCGGCTACTGCGGAGTGCGCGAGAACCGCGGCGGCACCTACCGGACGCTCGTCTACGGCCGCGTCTGCTCGGCCCACGTCGACCCGATCGAGAAGAAGCCCCTGTTCCACTTCCTGCCCGGCTCGCGCGCCTTCTCGATCGCCACCGCCGGCTGCAACGTGGAATGCCTGTTCTGCCAGAACTGGGAGATCAGCCAGGCCCGCCCCGAGGACGTCCACTCGCAGGACATGCCGCCGAAGGCCGTCGTCGAAGCGGCACAACGCGCCCGATGTCCTTCCATTGCATTCACTTACAACGAACCGACCGTGTTCTACGAGTTCGCGCTCGACACCGCCGCGGCGGCCCGGGCGGCCGGCGTCCATGCCGTGACGGTTTCCAACGGCTACATCAGCGCCGACCCGATGAAGCGGCTCTGCGAGGAACTCTCCGCCGTCAAGATCGACCTGAAGGCGTTCACGGAGGACTTCTATCGCACCTACGTGCGGGGAGAGTTGCGGCCGGTGCTCGACACGATCACGCGCGTGCACGCGCTGGGCCGGCACCTGGAGCTGGTCACGCTGCTGATCCCGGGCCTGAACGATGGCGAGACGGAGATCCGCGACCTCTGCCGCTGGGCGGTCGACAACGTCGGCCCGGACGTCCCGGTGCACTTCTCGCGCTTCCACCCGGCCTACAAGATGACGAACCTCCCGGCGACGTCCGTGCGCACCGTGCAGCGGGCCTGCGAGATCGCCTCCGAGGCGGGCGTGCGTTACGCGTATGCGGGCAATGCCCCCGGCACCGGCCATGAGAACACCCGCTGCCACGCCTGCGGACGGACGCTCATCGAACGCTACGCCCACATGGTGACCGGCCTGCACATCCGCGACGGCCGCTGCCCGGACTGCGACGCCCCGATCCCGGGCGTCTGGCGATAGCGGTTCTCCGGCACGACGCGCTTCCTCTGGGGCGGCCAGTCAGTCCGGCAATGCTTCGAGGAACGCAATGGCACGGGCGACACCGAGCCGGCGCGTGCACGTGCGCCCCGCCGTCGCCGGAGCGCGTCGGGTTGCTTTCGCGGGGGGATTGCCCTATGATCTGGGCACCGTCGGGGCGGTGTGGGAGGCCCCGGCGGGGTCCGGGTGCCGCGTCAAGACAGAGGGACACCGACCGTGCCGAAGGCCGCACAGACCAAGAGAGGCCACGTGATCCGTTGGAAAGACGGGCTCTGGAAGGTGAACGAGGTCCAGCAGACGTTCACCGGGAAGCATGGCGCCTATTACCAGATGAAGCTCCAGAACCTGGCGGACGGCCACGTGGAGGTCCAGCGCTTCAGCTCGAACGACAACCTGGACAAGGCCTACCTGGAAGCGTGCACGATGCAGTATCTCTACCAGGACGGCGGCGGTTACGTCTTCATGGATCCGGCCTCGGGCGAGCAGGTCCACGTGGGGGGGGACGTGCTGGAGGATGTGCTGCCCTACCTGGCCTACAACGCCGAACTGGACCTGCAGCTCTACGAAGGGCGGGCGGTCAGCGTGTCGATGCCGTCCAGCGTTGTGCTGGAGGTGGTCAAGACGGACCCGGCCGTGCGGGGCGACACGGCCACGGGCGTGAGCAAGCCGGCGGAGGTCGAGACGGGCCTGGTCGTCAAGGTGCCGGGCCACGTCAAGCAGGGCGACAGGATCCAGGTGGACACCCGTACCGGGGAGTTCCTGGGCCGCGCCTGAGCGCCCGGCCTCGCCGAGCGGCGCGCAACTCGTGAGGGCGATCAAGCCATGCGGGCCGACGAAGCCAGCGAGAAGGCGCCCATTGTTGACCTCTACGGGCGGCTTCTGGAGGAGTTCTCCGCGCAGATCGGCGAGTCGCGCGCCGTCTACGGCCAGGCCGCCCGCAGCGTGCGTGAGGAGATCGTCCGCTGTGTGTGGTTCGGCGGCCACTACAGCCGGCAGGACCTGCGCACCGAAGACGGCCGGCGGCTGGAAGTCGTCTCGCCCGGCTGGTGGAACGTGGAGGCCGGCCCCGACTTCATCCGCGCGGAGATGCTCCTGGAGGGCGTCGGCCGGCTGACCGGGGACGTGGAGGTCCACACCCTGTCCGGCGGGTGGTATGCCCACGGGCATCACAGGCAGCCGGAGTACAACGACGTCATCCTGCACGTGGTCATGTGGAACGATCGCCAGGAACCGACCGTCGAGGCCGCCTCGGGCGCGGCGATCCCCCAGCTGGCCCTCTCGGGCGCCGTCGGGGGCGACATGGAGGAGCTGGTCGAGCTGATCGACCCGGAGGCGGGGCCGGCCGATCAGCCGGCCCTGCAGGCGGTTGAGGGTAAGTATTGCGGCACCGCCTACCGCAACGGCGAGATCGAGGCGGAATGGCTGGGGCGGCTGCTGGACGCGGCGGGGGACCATCGCCTGCTGCGGCGGGTCGCCGAGCTGGCGGAGCTGTTCCGCACGCATTCGCGCGAGCAGATCCTCTACGAACGGATCGCCGAGGCGCTCGGCTACCGGGGCAACCGCATGCCGTTCCTGCAACTGGCGGGCCTGCTGCCTCTGGCCGAGCTGCGCCGCGCCGTCCCCGCGCAGGACGCCGCCGCCCGGTCGCTGACGCTGGAGGCGGCCTACTTCACGACGGCGGGCCTGCTGGCCGGGCCGCCTGCGGGCGACGAGGACCCGGAGTCGGCCGCCTACCGCGAGGCGCTGTCCTGCGCCTGGGAGCGGTTCGAGCCGAAGCCCCCGACGCGGCTTTCGGCCGAGCACTGGAAGCTGGCGGGCGTCCGGCCGGTCAACTACCCCCCGCGGCGGATCGCGGCCCTGGCCCGGCTCTGCGGCGCCCAGTTGCACACGGGGCTGTTCAACCACTTCCTGCGCGCCGTGCACTCGGCCCGGGCGGCGGGGCGCGGGCGCGACGACGTGGCCGTGAGACACGCCCTGCTGAACGCCTTCCTGCAGTTGGAGCACCCCTACTGGTCGTTCCGCTACACGCTCGGGGGCCGACGGCTGACGCGCGCGCGCGCGCTCGTGGGCGACGAGCGCGCCATGAGCATCCTGATCGACGTCCTGCTGCCGCTGCTGATGGCCCACGCGCACGGCGAAGGGGACGAGGACCTGCCCCGGCGCCTGGCCGAACTGTGGCGGAACCTCCCGCGCCAGGGCGACAACTCCATCACCCGGCGCATGGAGCAGACGCTGTTTGCCGGCAGCCGCGACGCGCAGCGGGTCGTCGGCTCCACACGCCGGCAGCAGGGCCTGCACCAGCTCTACAGGGACTGCTGCCAGGGCTCGGCGGGCTGCGAGCGTTGCGTGCTGTACCTGGCCCGCCAGGCCGGCAAGAGGCTGGACGCCGTCCGCTGAGCGGCCGGCTCAGTCGGCCAGGTAGCCCGCCGGATGCCGGGGGCCGACGCGCCCGCGCAGGACGCGGTCGTAGACGGCCAGCGTCCGGTCGGTCAGCCGTTCGATGGTGAAGTCCCGCAGGACCCTCCGGCGGCCCCGTTCGGCCAGTTCGCGCGCGATGTCCGGGTGGTTGGCCAGCTTCAGGATGCCCTGCGCCAGCCGGCGCGGGCTGCGAATGGGCACGATCAGGCCGGTTACGTCGGGGAGCACGGCTTCGCGCACGCCGCCGGCGTCCGCGGCGACGATGGGCAGGCCGCAGGCGGCGACCTCCAGGAGCGTGCTGCACATGCCCTCCTCGGAGCTGCTGAGGGCGAACACGTCGAAGGTGCGGATGAGCTGGGGGATGTCCTGTCGGAAGCCCGTCAGCACCAGGCGGTCGGCCATGTGCAGGGAGCGGGCCTTGGACTCGATGGCCGCCCGCAGCGGGCCGTCGCCGACGATGACGACCCACGTGTCGGGCCGTTCGTCGCGCACCGTGCGGCAGGCTTCCAGGAGTGTGCGGTGGTCCTTGTGGTCGACCAGGGCGCCGATGTTGCCCACGACCAGGGCGTCGCCGGGGATGCCCAGGCGGGCGCGCAGTTGCGGATCCTGAGCGGCGTGGACGAACTGGCCGGGGTCGGTCACGCTGCGCACGACGAACACCCGCCATTCGGGCACGCCGGCCTCGATGAGCGTCTCCTTGACGCGGTTGCTGATCGCGATGAAGGCGTCGACGCCCAGCACGTACTTCAGGCGTGCCAGCCCGAGCGCCGCCCGCCCGACGGGGAATTCGATGCGGCGATGGGCGATCACCCGCGCGCCGCACTGGAACATGCGCGCGGCCGTCAGGGCCAGCATGTGGGCGTGGGACGTGTGGGCATGGAGGATGTTGAAGCGCTCCCTGCGTGCGATGCGGGCGATCCTCAGCGCGGCGGCCAGGTCCGCCTCGCCCCGCATGGCCAGTTCGTGGACGCGCACGTCCGCGCGCCGGGCGGCGGCCCCAGCGGTGCTGCCCGGCTGCACGGCGACGGCCGTGTCGATGCCGGCCTGATGGAGGCCGCGGGCCAGGTAGAGCATCTGGTGCTCGCCGCCCCTCCATCCGAGCTGTTCGTTCAGATGGAGGACGCGCGGCCGGTAGGCTGAAGCCTTCATGAGCGTGCCCTGCGCGAGCGGCTCAATGGCGGAAGTGCCGCGTGCCGGTGAACACCATGGCCAGCCCCAGGCGGTCGGCGGCGGCGATGATGTCGGCATCGTTCTGCGCGCCGCCGGGCTGGATGATGGTGGTGACGCCGGCCTGGGCGGCCTCCTCCACGCACTCCGCCAGGTGGATGAACCCGTCGCTGGCCATGACGGCGCCGCGCGCCCGATCGCCGGCCTTGCGCAGGGCCAGCCGGGCGGCGTCGAGGCGGTTCATCTGGCCGGCGCCGACCCCCACGACCGCCTCGCGGCGGGCCAGCACGATGGCGTTGGAGCGTGTGTGCTTGCAGGAGAGCCAGGCGACCTTCAGGTCGTCCGTCTTGCCGGGGTCGGGTGCGGCCTTGGTGACGACCTCGAGCGCCGCCGGGAGGAACCCCAGCAGGTCCCTGTCCTGCACCAGCAGCCCGCCGGGGACACGCCGGAAGTCCCGGGCGCGTTCATCCACGGAGCACCGCGTGAGGGGGCCGGTCCGGAGCAGGCGCATCCGGCGGGCCCAGGGCGTGCGCTCGTGCAGAAGCGCCAGCGCCTCGTCGGAGAAGTCCGGGGCTGTCAGGCAGTCCACCGAGTAGGCGAACGTCTTGCCCTCCAGTTCCGCATGGCTCTCGGCCATGGCCTCCGCCGTGGGCACGTCCAGGGGCCGGTTGAGCGCCACGACGCAGACGGATGCGCTGAGCGGGTCGCCCAGGTAGGCCTTCTCGTAGGCCACGTGGAGGGATTCGGCGCAGGCGACGCCGCATGGGTTGCTGTGCTTGACGATGACGACGGTCGGCTGTTCGAACTCGCGGACCAGTTCGATGGCGGCAGCCGCATCGCGGATGTTGTTGAAGGACAGCGCCGGCCCGCCTGCCTGCCTGGCCGTGCTGACGGAGGGTTCCACCACGCCGTCCTCCACGTAGAAGGCGGCCGTCTGGTGGGGGTTCTCGCCGTAGAGCAGGTCCTGCCGCTTCACGAACTCCAGCCGCAGCCGCTGCGGGAGGGCCACCGGCTCGCCGTCGATGCGGGCCAGGTGCTCGGCGATGGCCTCGTCGTAGCGGGCGCAGTGGCGGAACGCCTGGACGGCCAGGGCGTGATGGGTGGCTTCCGAGAGGGTCCCGTCGTTCCGCTCCAGTTCGGCGGCCAGGGCGTCGTAGGTGGCCGGGTTGGTGACGACGGCGACGTGGGTGTAGTTCTTGGCGGCGGCGCGCACCATGGCGGGCCCACCGATGTCGATGTCCTCAAGGGCCTGGAGGTAACCGCCGCCGGCCAGGATCCGGTCGATGAACGGGTACAGGTTCACCACCACCATGTCGATCGGGCGGATGCCGTGCTCGGCGAGCTGGCGCAACTGCTCGGCATCCCCGCGCCGGGCCAGCAGGCCGCCCAGCACCTTGGGGTGCAGCGTGCGCACCAGGCCGCCCAGGATGCTGGGGAAGCCGGTGTACTCGGAGACGTCCGTCACCTGAAGGCCATGCTCCCGGAGCAGTTGCCCCGTCCCGGCGGTCGAAATCAATTCCACGCCCAGCGCGGTGACCCGGCGGGCGAATTCGGCCACCCCGCTCTTGTCGGCCACGCTGATGAGTGCCGTCTGGATCTTGGCCACTGACGGTTCCTTTCTCGGCTGTGCCCGCTCACGCCAGGAGCGGGTTGTGCTTCCTCTCGCGTCCCACGGTCGTGGGGCCGCCGTGGCCCGGCCACAGGACGGTCCGGTCCGGCAAGGGCAGGACGCGTTCGCGAATCGATGCCATGATACGCCGGGGGTCGCCTCCGGGGAAGTCCGTGCGGCCGATCCCGTCCCGGAACACCAGGTCACCACAGAACAACTGGGGCTCGCCGGCGCGGTCGCAGTGCAGGCTGACCCCGCCCGGCGTGTGCCCGGGCGTGGCGAGGACCTCCAGCACCGAGGCGCCGAACGACAGCGTCTGTCCGTCCTGCAGGAGCACGTCCGCCGGTGGCCCGCACTCGGTCCGGCCCAACAGGACGGCCAGCGAGGCCCGCGCGTCGGTCAGCATCGGCGCATCGTCGGCCCCGATGCACAACTGCGCCTGCGGGAACGCCTCCTTCAGCGGTCCGTTGGCGGCGATGTGGTCATAGTGCCCGTGGGTATTGATGATGTAGAGGGGCGTCAGGTCCTCGCGGCGACAGCGCTCCAGGATGCGATCGGCCTCCGCGCCGGGGTCGATGATGACGCCCTCGCCGGTCCGGGCGTCTCGAACCAGGTACGCGTTCGCCCCGAGGGGGCCGACTTCCAGCCGCACGATCAGCAAACCCGGCTCCCGTGGCTCATGTCTCAGGAGGCATCGGCCCCGGGGCGGTAGAAGTCGGTGACCACCCGTTCGAGGTCGCACGGCCTCTCCTCCCCTTCGGGCGCCGCCGGCATGCCCAGCACGGACATCTCCCGGATGGGGTCCTCCTCCGGGTCGCTGGCATGGGCGCGGTTCTGCAGAACGTTCCGCCCGTAGACCTTGCGCAGTTCCTTCAGCCGCCTGCGGATGACGGCCAGGGCGTCCCGGCCGGAGTAGAGCATCGCCATGCACAGGGTCTGCGTGCCGGGGTCCACCGGCTGTCCCGTCGCGGGGTCCTTGCCCGTCATGTAGCGGATCAGCTCGTCGAACTCGGCCTCCGCATTCAGGTCCTTCAGTTCGTCGGCGATCTCGTCGATGATGCGGTCCGGCGGCTCCAGGTCGGTCAGCTTCTCGGCCAGCAGGTCGTAGATGCGGTCCAGCACGACGGGCTTCACCTCGCCGGGGGGAGGCTCCTCGAACGGCATCGTCTCCGTCTCGCGCACCACGGCCAGGGCGTTGGCGGGGATGCGGGCGACGTCCGGGTTGGCGCCGAGGACGGCTACGGCACGGTCGGCCAGCAGCCGGGCGCGCCGGACGATCCAGGCCGCGCGCTCGGAAACCATGTCCCGGAGCTGGCGCCGGAACTGGGGCACCTTCAGGCCGTAGAACTCCCGTGCCCTCTCCACGCTCATCTCCAGCACCTTCAACGCGGTGATGCGCATGCCGGCGCGGGCGAAGAAGTCCACGAGGTTGCCGGGCAGCGGATTGCGGTTGCGCAGGCTCTCCGGCTTCAGGATCACCATGGAGGTCTCGACGTTGGGCGAATCGAGTTCCGGCACCGCGTCCCGGACGAATCCCCCGTCGCTGTATGCATAGCGGCGGAAGAGCTTCAGGTGCGTCTCGACCATCTCGGGACTGACGCCGACGAGGACCGCGGGCTCGAAGAACTCGTTGCGCGGGCTCTCGGCGTCGACCTCGTAGAGCCGCTCGTACTTGTCCAGGAGCCGCAGCCGCCGCCGCAGGGCCGGCGTCTGTTCGACCCGGCGCTGCTCCTCGCGGAAGTAGTCGCCGTAGGTGCCCCGAACGGTGTCGCCCTCGGGAACCGGATGGATGTGGCCGGCCGCCGCGGCGATGTCGCGCACGGCGTTGGGCCCGCGGAAGACCAGGACGGCCAGCCGGTTGGAGATCCCGCGCACGTTGGGCGTGCCGAAGTTCCTCAGGACGTACTCGATCAGGAGCCGTTGGTACGGCAGCGGGATCAGACGCTCCTCGGGGTCGTAGATGGCGTCGCAGTAGTGCTCCAGGAACGCGCTCTCCGGCCGGGGGGCGTACATGCGCGCGGCGACCAGCTTGACGTCCGCCCAGAGCAGCCGGGCCAGGATGCCGCCCGTGCGGCTCTTGTGAAGGCTGTAGGGGGTGATCAGCGCGTAGGCCAGTTCGTCGCGGGGACTCTCAGGAGAAGCCATGGAGCGGGGCGCACCTTCCAATCATCGGGGGATTCCCATCGCCGGCCCACAGACGCGGCCCCGGCGCTCTGCCCAGCACTATAGCAGAGGTGGGGCGGCCGTTCAAGGCGGCCGGGTCTCCGGGGTTCGTCTTTCGTTGCCCGTGGCACTTGCTGTATACTCGGGGCCTTCGCAGGTCTGGCTCCCCGCTTCGGAGGTGCCCGGATGGATCGGAGATTCGCCCCTGTCAGTCCCAAGCTGCCGCGCCTGCTGCACGGCGGCGGCTACAGCCCCGAGGCGTGGCCCCCGGAGGTCTGGGACGAGGACATGCGGCTGATGAAGAGCGCGGGCGTGAACGTGGCCACCATCGGGGCGTTCGGCTGGGCCGGCCTTCAGCCGAGGCCGGAGACGTTCGAGTTCGGCCCGCTCGATTCGGTGATGGACCGGCTCGCGCAGAACGGGCTGCACGCCGGCATGGTCACCCCCACCGCCGCCCATCCGGCCTGGCTCTCGCACCGGTATCCGGAGGTCCTCCGCACGGACGCCGACGGTCGGCGGCGACGCCACGGCGGACGCGGGAGCTTCTGCCCCAGTTCGGCCGCCTACCGCGACGCCTGCGCCACGGTCGCCCGAGCGCTGGCCGAGCGCTACGGCGAGCATCCGGCCCTGCTGTTCTGGCAGGTGGGCAGCGAGTCTGCCGGGGCCTGCTACTGCGCGCGCTGTGCAGCCGCGTTCCGCCGGTGGCTCCAGGACCTCTACGGCGACCTGGACGCGTTGAACCGACGCTGGTACACCGCCTTCGGCGGCCATGCCTACACGGCGTGGTCGCAGGTCGAGCCGCCCTTCGAGAACGGCCGGGGCGGCCCCCCCGCGTTGCGGCTGGACTTCGCGCGTTTCGCCAACCGGTCGCTGCTGGACTGCTTTCTGAACGAGGCGGCCATCCTGCGCGAGGTCACGCCCGGGCTGCCCGTGACCGCCGGCATGAGCGGCTCCCGCCTCGACCTCGACCCGCACGCCTGGGCCCCTCACCTGGACTTCGCCTCCGGGGACGGCCGCCCGGCCGAGGACGCCGGGCCCGTGCAGACGGCGTTCCTGCACGACCTGAGCTACGGGCTCAAGCGCCGCCCGTTCCTCCTGACGGGGCAGGCGCCCAGCCGGCAGAACCGGCAGCCCCTCGATGCCCTGAAGCGGCCGGACCGGCTGCGCCTGGACAGCTACCAGGCCATCGCGCACGGCGCCGACTCGGTGATCTACTCCCGGTGGCGGTGCGACCGGGGAGGTGTCGGGCAGCGGCACGACGCGGTCGTGGAGCACCGGGGGCACGAGAACACGCGCGTCTTCGGCGAGGTGGCCACCATCGGCGCCGAGCTGCGCAAGCTCGACGACCGGCTGCCCGGGGCGGCCGTCGACGCCCGCGTGGCGCTCGTGTTCGACTGGGAGAGCTGGTGGGCCCTGGAAGAGGTCGGCGGCCTGCTGCGCCGCGGGCAGTACCCGGAGGCCCTTCTCCGGCACTACCGGGCGCTCTGGCGGCGCAACGTGCCGGCCGCCGTCGTCGGGCCCGATGCCGACCTGACCGCCTACGCCGTCGTCAGCGCGCCCATGCTCTGCCTGGTGCGGAACGGGTGGGCGGAGCGCGTCGAGGCGTTCGTGCACGGCGGGGGGCGCTTCGTCGCCACCTGCCTGAGCGGCCGCGTGGACGAGACGCACGGCGCACACGAGGGCGGCGCGCCCGGCCCGCTGCGCAAGGTCACCGGCGTGTGGGTCGAGGAGACCGATGCCCTGCGCGAAGACCGGCAGAACCGCATCATCATGAAGCAGCACTTCGGGCCCTGCCGGGGCGAGTACGGCTGCCGGCACCTGTGCGACCTGCTGCACGCCGAGTCGGCCACCGTCCTGGCAACCTACGGCCGCGAGTTCTACGCCGGCTGGCCGGCCGTGACCGAGAACGAGTTCGGACAGGGTTGCGCCTACTACATCGGCAGCGAGCCGGAAGACGACTTCCTGCTGCACTTCTACCGCACCCTGTGCGCCGACGCCGGCGTTTTGCCCGTGCTGGACGCGCCCGAAGGCGTGGAGGTGCGGCGGCGGGTGCAGAACGACCGTTCGTTCCTGTTCGTTCTGAACCACAACGAGGACGTCTCGTTCGTGTCCCTGCCGGACGGCCAGCACGTGGACATGCTCAGCGGGGCCGCCGCGCAGGGGCGGGTGCCGCTGCGCGGCTGGGACGTGCGGGTCTTCGAGGAGACGCCCTCCGACGGAGGGGGCCGATGAAGCGCGCCCTGGTCACCGGCGGCGCCGGCTTCATCGGCAGCCACCTGGTCGAACGCCTCCTCTCGCAGGGCACGGACGTCTGCGTCATCGACGACCTGTCCACGGGCGCCGCCCGCAACCTGGACGCCGTGCGCCGCTCGCCGCTGCTGCACCTGTACCTGGACGACATGTGCAACGGGCCGCTCCTGACGGAACTGGTCGACCGCGTCGACGTGGTCTTCCACCTGGCGGCCGCCGTCGGCGTCCAGCTCATCGTCGAGGACCCCGTCCGGACCATCGAGACGAACATCCGCGGCACCGAGATGCTGCTGGAGCGCTGCGGGCGCAAGGGCAGGAAGGTGGTGCTTGCCTCGACCAGCGAGGTCTACGGCAAGGGCGGCGAGCGCCGCTTCTCGGAAGAGGACGATTTGGTCTTCGGCCCGACCACCCGGCAGCGGTGGAGCTACGGCTGCTCGAAGGCCATCGACGAGTTCCTGGCCCTCGCCTATGCGAAGAACCGCCGGCTGCCGGTGGTCATCGTGCGGTTCTTCAACATCGTCGGCCCTCGCCAGGTGGGCCGCTACGGGATGGTCGTGCCGAGGTTCGTGCGCCAGGCGCTCAGCGGCGGCCCCATCACCGTCTACGGCGACGGCCGCCAGGTCCGCTGCTTCACGCACGTCTCCGATGCGCTCGACGCCGTCTGCGCCCTCGCCGTGCACCCCGAGGCCGAAGGCCGGATCTTCAACGTCGGCAACGACGAGGCCGTCACGATCAACGAACTGGCCGAGCGCGTGCGTGCGCTCATCGACCCGAACGCACGGATCGTCCACGTCCCCTACGGCGAGGCGTACGCCCAGGGCTTCGAGGACATCCGCTTCCGCGTGCCCGACATCGCCCGGCTGAAGGAATGCACCGGCTTCGCCCCCCGGCACGACCTGGACGCCATCCTGCGGGACGTCCGCGACTTCGTGGTCAACGAGGCCGATCATCCGGAAGCGGAGCACGCGCCGGGTCCGCCGGGGCCTGTTCCGGGATGAACACCATGCCGCCCGGGCCGATCCCGCGCTCGGCGAACCAGCCCTGCGGCATCTCCAGGACGTAGTTGACCGACTCCGGCGGCCGCGCCTCGCGCCGGTCCCCGGGGTTCAGCCGCGCAACGTGCACGATCAGGCCGTCGCCTCGGATGAAGGCGATCGACAGGGGAAACGAGACCGTCTTCATCACAAACCCCGGCCGCTCGGCCTCCGGGAAGTAGAACAGCATGCCCTCGTCCGGCCCGAGCCCCCGGCGGCCCTGCAGGCCCCAACTGCGCATCTGCGGCGTGTCGGCCAGCTCGGCGTCCACGGCATGCCCCTGCACCGTCAGGGCCACGCGCCGGACGTCGGTCAGGCGCAGCAGGACGCGCTCCCGGCGCCCCGGTCGGTGCGCGCAGGGGAGGTCCAGGGGATAGTCGCCCGGCTCCGAGAACCGCGCCACCTCCCGGTCCCCCAGGCGGGCCGTGACGGTCCATTGCGGCGGCGGGCCCATCCGCTCCACCACAACGGCCCGAGCCTCCGCCGACAGCGTGACAAGACGACCGGAGACTGTGAATGCGTCTCCGGCCTCGAGGGAAGCGGCGAACGCCCAGACCTCCGAGCGATCCCGCTCCACAAGGCACAGCACGCCCGCGGCCGTCCGGAAAGCATACGCCGGGGGCAGTCCGCCCGGCAGCACGATGCCCGCTGCGGCCGGCTCCGGCTGCGCCATCCCGTCCGTGAACCGCACCGGCAGGGGACCGCCCGCCAGCGGCGCCGTTGCCAGGTCGGCCGGCTGGTAATCCTGCCATCGCGGATCGCCGGGCGGGGTCAGGGCCTGTTCGTCGATCTCGATCGAGAGAGGCATGGTCCGCCCGGGCATGTGGGAGCACGGCAACTGCACGTCGTGGACGCCGCTTCTGCGGATCCGAAGGATGGGAGGCCGGTCCCACTGCTGCACGGTCAGTTCGTGAACGACGCGGTGGATCGGCGGCCTGCGGACCGGTTCCTCACCCCGCGGACGCCATGCCGCCACCGGGAGCAGACCGATGATGACTGCAAGCGCCGCCCGCATGCGTTTCAGCCTCCCGGAGATCGAGAACGGCGACGATACCGGAAATCCCGCATGCGCGCCAGCAGAACGTCCACGGGGCCTTCGCGGGCGCCCTGACGGCCGCCGAAGTCGCCGGCAGTCAGGGGCAGCCGCCCACGCGGTCGGCAACGCCCGCTCTCTCGGCCGCCTTTCGGACGCGCATGCGGAGTGCGGCGACGTATCTGTCGCGGGTCGGCCCATGGTGCAGGATCCGGCCGTACTCATCGTGCAGGTCGGGGAACTCACGGCGCAGCAGCCGGGCCACGGCCGGCCAGACCCGAGGACGCGCATTCATTGCATCCACCCAGATCGCCCCCACCCCGGCGTCGGCCGCCCTGGCCATGAGATCGTTAAGGGATTCCTGCCCGTCGGACAGGAACGGCAGCAGCGGCCCGAACATCACGGACGTCTCCAGGCCCGCCTCGCGCGCCGCCTCCAGCACCGCCCAGCGCTCGTCGACGGGGCTCGCGTGCGGTTCCCAGAGCCGCGCCAGCCGGGGTTCGAGCGTTGTGACGGTGACGCCCACGCGGCTCAGACCGGGACGTAGCACGTCGAAGTCCCGCACGATCAGCGCGCTCTTGGTCAGCGCGTGGACCGCGAAACCGTGTTCGGTCAGAAGCCGGCAGCACTCCCGCGTCAGCCTTCGGTCCCGCTCGATGGGCTGCCAGGCGTCGCAGGCGCTGCTCGTGAAGACGCCGCCGGGCCTCGCCCGCTTCAACTGGCGCGCCAGCGCCTCCGGCGCGGCACGGCGACAATGCGGAGGAAGACAGGCGCAGGACCTGGGGGATGGCGCGGGGACAGCACAGGAAGATCTCACCGCAGAGCGCGCGGAGGACGCGGAGAACGGCAACGGATCAGAAACGACGGACCTGAACGCGGCGGCCTCGCGCCCGACAGATTGCGGAGTCAGGCCGATTCCCGTAAGATACCCGCCGCCACGCATGTGAGAGGGGAACCGCCATGCCGATGTGGGCGGGCATAGACGAGGCCGGCTACGGCCCGGCGCTCGGGCCGCTGGTCGTGGCCGGCACGGCGTTCATCGTTCCGGAGCCGCCGGCGGACGGGGAGGACCTATGGGCGCCCCTGAGGGACGCCGTGGCGCGCCATGCGCGGGGCAGCGACGGCCGGCTCGTGGTCAACGACAGCAAGGTGGTCTACGCCGGACCTTTGGGCCTGCGCCGGCTGGAGGAGGGCGTGCTGGGGTTCCTGCACGCAGGGGCCGCGGCGGCGGTGCGCAGCGGCGCGGACCTGCTGTCGGTCCTGGCGAGCGGGCGGCCGGCGGAGCCCGAGCCGCATCCCTGGTTCCGCGATGCGGCCGCCCTTCCGCTCCCCCAGGCCAGCAACCTCTCCGCCGTGCTCAGCAAGGCGTCCGTGCTGCGCGAGGCGCTTCGGAGGGCGGGCGTGCGCCCGCTGGCGGTCCGCGCCGCCGTGGTCATGCCGCCGGAGTTCAACCGGATCGTCTCCCGGACGCGCAACAAGTCGCTGATCCTGTTCCAGAAGTGCGGGCTGCTGCTCCAGGAGATGTGGCGCCACGTCGGCGAGGGCGAGTCCCGTGTGCTGGTGGACCGCCACGGGGGACGGGCCCGCTACCGCAGGCTGCTGCTGGACGTCTTCCCGCACTGCCGCTGCGACGTGCTGGAGGAGGGCGACCGATGCTCCGCCTACCGCATCCGCGACGACCGGCACCCCGGCCGGACCCTGCGCGTGACCTTCCAGGAGGGCGGAGACCGGCGTGTGCTGCCCACGGCCCTGGCGTCGATGGTCGCCAAGTACGTGCGCGAACTCTACATGGCCGCCTTCAACGCCTACTGGCAGCAGCGCCTGGACGGCCTGAGGCCGACAGCCGGCTACCACGGCGACGCGCAGCGGTTCCTGCGCGACATCGGCGGCGTGCTCGAGGCCGAGGGCGTTGACGCCTCGGCGCTGGTGCGCGTCCGTTGATCAGGACGGCGGCCGGCCCCTCAGGGCCGCCTGCACCATCTTCAGGTCTTCCCAGGAGCGACGTTTCTGGCCCGGCGACCGCAGCAGGTAGGCGGGGTGGTAGGTGGGCATCAGCGGGATGCCCTTGTAGGAATGCCAACGGCCCCGCAGCGCCCCGATCGAGAGTTCCGAGTGCAGCAGGGCCCTGGCGGCGGGCAGGCCCAGCGTGCAGATGACCTCGGGGCGGACAAGCGCGATCTGGCGCTCCAGATAGGGGACGCAGGCCCGAACCTCGTCCGCCTGCGGGTCGCGGTTGCCGGGGGGGCGGCACTTCAGGATGTTGCTGACGTAGACCTCGTCGCGGTCCATGCCCATGGCGGCGATCATCCTGTCGAGCAACTGCCCGGCGGCGCCCACGAACGGCACGCCCTGGCGGTCTTCCTCGGCCCCGGGGGCCTCTCCGATGAACATCAGGCGTGCACGCGCGCTCCCGCGCGCGAAGACGGTCCGTGTGCGTTCCCGATGCAGGGGGCAGCGTGCGCACGCCGTCACCTGGTGCTCGACGGCCCGCAGTTCGGCCTCCGGGCCGGGCCGGCGCATCAGCGCATCGACGCCCAGCATCCGTTCGGTCTCCAGCCGTTTCCGCAGTCCGCTTGCGCTCATGGATCTCCGCCGAGGCCGGTTCGGGTGGCGCCCCGGGGCGCCACCGACCTTCTACAGCCCCGGCCCCGCGATGTCAAGCCGCCGGGAGCCGCCCCGAGGCCGGGTCTTTTGAAACGGGGCGGGCTCTGGGCTACAATGGGGGAACGCAAACTCCAAGGCACACTCCCTTTACGTCAGGTGGACGATGGACGAACCGGTTCTTCAATGGATGGCGGACGACGAGGACGACGACGACGAGGAGGAGGAGGACGAGGAACTCGAGGGCGAGGGTCGCCCGCACAAGCAACTGGCCGAACGCCTGCTTGAGTCGCGCGTTGTCCTTGTGGCCGATCCCATATCCTCGGACCTGGCGCAGGACGTCATCAGCCGGCTCCTGCTGCTGGACGAGCAGGACGCCAAGGCGCCCATCGACATCTACGTCAACTCGCCAGGAGGGAGCGTCGACGCCGGGTTCGCCATGTACGACATGATCCGGTTCATCTCGGCCCCCGCCCGCTGCATCTGCACGGGGCTGACGGCCAGCGCGGCGGTCGTCGTGCTGCTGGCCGCGCCCAAGAAGTCCCGCCTCAGCCTGCCCAATTCGCGTTTCCTGATCCACCAGCCTTCGGGAGGTGTCCGCGGCTCGGCCACCGATGCGAAGATCGAGGCGGACGAGATTCTGAAGATCCGCAGCAAGATCAACCAGTTGATCGCCGACGAGACCGGCCAGCCGATGGAGCGTGTCGAGGAAGACACCAAGCGGAACTACTGGATGGGTGCCGAAGAGGCCCGCAAGTACGGCCTGATCACGAAGGTCGTGAAGTCCAGGAAAGAGATCGGTTAGCGCGACCGAAGCCCTGCGGATCCGTCGGCGCATCCGCCGCCTGCTATAATGGAATGTACTGAAGCTGGGAAGCCGCGCCGCTGAGAGCCGTCCCTTTCGGGTCCTTTGCGCCGACCCCGCGTTCCGACGACCAGAGGTATCCGGTCATGAGGAGAGCCCTCCTCCGTTCGTGCCCTGTGCTGATGGTCTGCCTTGTCGCGTTCGCGTCTCCGCGCGTGCTGGCGCAGGACCAGGAGGCACCGGTCGGCCCGTTCGCCATCGGCGAGCTTCAGGTCGAGACCTACCAGGTCGGCTGCATCGACGTGAAGAGCTGCGTCGAGATCCTGGCCATGCTGGGCTACAACACCAAGGCCCCCTCGGGCCAGGTCGAGCTGGCCCAGCTCCCGGCCGTCTTTTCCCTGCCGTTGGCCGCTCCGAAGGAGCTGGTCGGACTGAGCAGCATTGACGAGAAGCGGACCCCCGACAAGGTCTCGCTGGTCGAGGAGACCCTCAGCGCGCCGCAGAACCGTCTCATGATCCTCTATCACGCCAGCCAGTCCGAGGCCGTCGGTCGGCTCAAGGACCTTCTGCAGAGGACCGTGGACGTCGCGGACCGCCAGGTGCTCATCGAGGGCATGGTGATCGAGCTGACCGAGGACAACCTGCGCGACCTCGGCACACAGTGGCAGAAGCTGCTGGGAGACGACTGGCTGATCTCCTTCAAGCCCGACGGTGACAAGATGCCGTTCGTGGCCACCTACAACCCGGAGGCGAGCGCGACGGCCGCCCTGACCGACCGCCTGCGCGCCACCATCCGGGCGGTCGTCCAGGAGGGCCGGGCCGAGATCCTCTCCAGCCCCTCCGTGCTGGTGCTCAACAACCGCAACGCCCGCATCAAGGTCGTGCGCGACACCCCGATCGTGTCGACCAAGATCACCCGCGACGTCCAGAACGTGGACGTGCGCTTCGAGCCCGTGGGCATCGTGCTGAACATCAAGCCCCGCGTCAGCCAGGACGACTCCGCGGTCACGATGCAGATCATCGCCGAGGTGAGCGAGGTCCCGGAAGGCAAGGCCATCGTGGTCGAGGGCACCGAGATCGCCCCCGTCATCGACCGGCGCATCGTCGAGACCGTGGCGCGGGTGCACGATAACACCCCGTTCATCATCGGCGGGCTCATCCGCAACCAGACGGCCCGCGCCGAGGACCGCGTCCCCGTCCTGGGCCGCGTCCCTTTCGTGGGCGCGCTGTTCCGACGCAGGGTCACCACGACGGGTCGCAAGGAAGTCATCATCGTCCTGACGCCGCGCGTGGTCACCACCGGCGGAAGCCATCGGGCCGTCATGCCGAAGGACTCCAGCCAGTTCGACTTCCTGGGCAACCGCCTGTTCCGCAACACGTACCGCATCAAGCCCGAGGACCTGTTCGACCTGAGCTTCCTCGAACAGAACGAGGCGATCCTGACCGCCTTCGAGAATGCCCAGCGCCTGGTGCGCCGCCACCCCGACTACGCGGGGCGTTCGCCATTCCGCGAGATGGCCGCGCGCGTGATCCCCGGCGAGGACGCCGTCGTCATCCGCATGCTGTATGAGATACTGAGCAGCGACCGGCTGGCCTTCCACAGGGACATCCCCACCGACAAGCTGATCGTCTTCCTGCGCGACCAGGAGCACACGGCCGGATTCCGCATCGGCTGGCTGGAACGGGAGGGTCGCGGCATCCTGGAACGGGCCAGTCCGGACGGAACGGTGGCCGGCTTCTTCAGCCGGCCGTACCCGAAGGACGTCCTGTTCCTGCGCTTCCAGGCCGCATCGGGCGACATCCGGACAGCGATGCAGCACCCGGTCGCCGACCTCGAATGGCTGCCGGTGCAGACCTCGGATCCGTCGGAGGCGGAGGCGATGATCGAGCGGCGCCTGCTCGAACTCAACGGCATCACGGACGACTACGGACCGGCCGGGTATGCGCTCGTCCTGAACACCCCGCGCGACCTGATCCGCCTCAAGACGGCGATCGCCGTGCGGGAGGCCTCCGAGGTGAACAACTTCGAGGACCTGCTGGTCCTGCGCAACTTCCGCGTGGGACGGCGCTTCGGGCTTCCGGAGTTCGACGTCGCCCACAGCCGCGTGTTCCTGATCGATCCGCCGGTCGCCGACTACTTCTTCAAGAGCGACTACTACTACTCCGCCCTGCAGACGCGGCTGGAGCTGGCGTGCCGACTGCTGGGGGAGGCTCTGGAACGCGAGGGCCTGCGATGAGACCGCCCGTCGCACTGTCGGCACTGGCGGCCCTGGTGGCGGTGGCGTGGGGGTGCACGACGAGCCCGCCCCGGGGGCGCCCGGCGGGAATCGAGCCGGGGATGACGGCCCGGCAGGTCGAGGAGGCCCTGGGCACGCCCCTGAAGACCGAGCGCCCCGGCGTGGGGGCCGAAGTCTGGTACTACGAGGACGACGTCGTGGTGCTGGACCGGGGCCGCGTGACCTACCGCTTCCCCGTGCCCTCGCCGTCGCCATAGCCCGGCCATCTGATCCCTTGCTCGACGGACGACACACCGGATGACCTCGGCCGACAATCAGGCACACGCGCTGCGCGCCCTGGGGCCGTTCATCCGACCGCACCGCCGCCGCCTTCTGATCGTGCTGGCCTGCCTGATCGTCCTCGCCTTCTGCAACCTGGCGATGCCGAAGGTCCTCGGCTTCGTCATCAAGAACGTCTTCCTGGAAACGGGCAAGACGGCCGACGAACGGATGGCGCTGCTGACCCGTGTGCTCCTGGCCATCCTGCTCATCTACGGCGTGCGCAACGTGCTGTTCTACCTGCACAAGATCCGCATGACCGAGATCGGCGAGCGCATCGCGTTCGAGCTGCGCCAGCGGCTGCTCCAGCACCTGCACACGCTGTCGGTGGACTTCTACCAGCAGAACAAGCCGGGCAAGATCAGCGCCCGGGTCCTGCAGGACGTGCAGGCCGTCAAGCAGTTCGTGCAGGACGAGATGGCCAACACGCTCATCAACGTCCTGATGGTCGTGGTGGCCATCGGCATCATGATCTACATGCACGCCCTGCTGGCCCTCGTCACGGTGATCCTGCTGCCGGGCCACGTGCTGGTCTACTACGTGTTCCGCAAGCCCATCTCGGCCTACGCCCGGCAGGCGAAGGAGCGGATCGCCGACGTCAGCGGCAACCTGATCGAACAGTTCGACGGCGCGGCCACCGTGACGGCCTCGGCGACCCAGCTTCTGGAGCAGGAGAAGTTCAAGGAATCCATGCGCAAGGGCATGGCCGCCCAACTGAAGCAGAACCAGTACTACGTCCTGCAGAAGATCGCCGCCGACCTCCTGGTGGGGCTCGGGCTGATCATTCTGTTCGGATACGGCGGCTACTCGGTGCTCCACAAGGGCATGGGGGCGGGCGACTTCGTGGCCTTCTACGCCTACGTGGGTCTGCTCTACCCGCGCGTCGTCGAACTCGTCTCCCAGGCCGGCAAGTTCTCGCGCACGGGCGCCTCGGTCGAGCGCGTGCTGGAGATACTGGCCATCCAGCCGGGCGTGCGCGAGGCCGCCCGCGCCGTGCCCTACGAGATCCGCCAGGGACGGATCGAGTTCCGCAACGTCTCCTTCGACTACGGAAACGGCCCCGTGCTGGACCGCGTGTCGTTCGTCATCGAGCCGGGCGACCACGTGCTGGTCACCGGCCCCAGCGGCAGCGGAAAGAGCACCTGCGTGAACCTGATCCCGCGCTTCTTCGACCCCCGGCACGGCACCGTCCTTGTGGACGGCGTGGACGTGCGCGACTTCACGCTCACCTCGCTGCGTCGCCAGATCGGGTTCGTCTTCCAGGACTGCTTCCTGTTCAACGACACCATCATGGCGAAAATCCGCTACGCCTGGCCGCAGGCGAGCGAGGAGGACGTGATCGAGGCGGCCCGCCAGGCCTACGCCGACGAGTTCATCGAGCGCCTGCCCAACGCATACATGACCATGATCGGAGAGGGCGGGGTGCAGCTCTCCCAGGGCGAGAAACGCCGCCTCATGATCGCCCGGGTCATCCTGAAAGACCCCAGGGTGCTCATCCTCGACGAGCCCCTCGTCTCCCTGGACCCTCAGGCCCGCAAGAGGGCCATCGAGGGCCTCAGCAGCCTGATCGGCAGCCGCACCGTCCTCAACATCACGCACTTCCCGGCCGAACTGCCGTTCGCCAGCAAGCAGATGCACGTCTCCGACGGGCGCGTCACCATGCGCGATGCCTCCGGGCGTATCTTGAGGCCGTAGCCGCCCGGCCTGCGCGGGTGTTGCATCGGTACGGGGGCCGCATTACCATTGGAGCGGCGGAATCCGGCCGGACAACTGGGAAAGAGGAAGACGCGCATGAGACACGCAACGACGATGGTCGGCATGCTGGCGGCAACCGCTCTGGCGGCCGGGTGTCTGGGCGTCCCGGCCCCGACGGCCGCCGATCTGGAGGCCCTTGAACAGGCCCGGGCGGACGTCCAGGGGGTCCTCGCGTCGTTTGCCCAGGCACTCAAGGACCGCGATCCCGAGGCGTTCCAGGCCCTGCTGGCGCCGCACGTGCGCCCCGAGGAGGCGGCCCAGCTCAAGCGGAAGTTCGCCCTGGCCTGTCTCATGGCGTTCTACGAGGACTACAGCCCCGAACTCGCCGAGCCGGTCAGGAGCCTGGCCTGGGAGGAGTGGAACCGGGCCGTCCTGACGGTGAATATCCCGTATGCGGATCGCTATCGGATCACAACTGTGGACACGTTCCGCCTGGAATACGCGGACGGGCGATGGTACCTGGTGGGACTCGAACTCAAGCCGGTGGCCGCCGACGAACCCCTCAACCCGCCGGATGAGGTCAAGGTGCTCCTCCGCGACAGGGCCGGCGAACTCCTGGAGATGCTGAGCACGGGCCGCTACATGGAGGTCTACTACGCCATCCCGTCGACCTCCCGGGTCCGTTACATCGAGCTCACCTGGTGGCAGCGCGTCCGCGGCGCGATCCCGCAGGCGGTCGATATCCTGAACGAACTCAGGCGCGTGACCCAGGACTTCAACGTGTTAACCTGGCCGCGCGCCGACGAGGCGGTCTTCGTCGGCCTGGTCGGAGGCGCCATCGGCGTTCACTACGATGTCCCGTACGTCTGGCCGAACGGAGGCATCACGACGCCGGACCTGCTGCGGGTCCAGTTCATCTTCCTGCCCAGCGGCGAGGGCTGGACGTTCTACCAGCTTCGCCTGATCGCCGCGGGCATCCCCTGGAGCCGGTAGACGGGCCGCGCACCGGGAGCGGGAGCCGGCCGTATGACGCGCGACGCCGACAACGGCCGAGCCGGCCCGGCGGCGGCCCTTGAGGTCGCGCCCGAACAGGCGGGAACGCGCCTTCTGGAGTTCGTGAGCCTCCATCTCGTCTGCGAGTCGAAGGCCCGCCTCCGGCGCCTGATCGCCGCCGGCGACATCCGCCTGAACGATGCGGCCGTCTCCACCATCCGGACCGTCTGGTCCGGCGACGTCATCTCCCTGCCCCCCGGGCTCCGGACCGGGCCCCCGCCGGCGGCCGAGCTGCCCATCCGCGCCCTCTACGAAGACGCCGATTACGCGTGCATCGACAAACCGGCCGGCTGGCCCGTCGTGCCCGCCCGGGCCGGCCGCGACGCCGATTTCTCGCGCGCACTCCTGGCCTGGATGAACAGGGATGCGCCGCCGGCGGGGCCCTACGTGCGCCCGCACGTGGTCCACCGCCTCGACCGCGACACTTCGGGCGTCCTTCTGGTGGCGCGCAGTGCCCCGGCCGGTCGGGCGCTGGGCCGTCAGTTCGTGGCCCGCACTGTGTGCAAGACCTACCTGGCGATCGTGGACGGCGCGCCCTGCCGCGATCGGTGCACGGTGGACGCCGCCATCGCGCGGGAGCCCGGCGACCACCTGAGGATGACGGCCCGCGCAGGCGGCGGCCGCCCGGCCCTCACGGAGGTCCTCGTGCGCGAGCGGCTCGGCCCCTTCAGCCTGCTGGAGCTGCAGCCGCACAGCGGCCGTCAGCACCAGTTGCGGGTCCACCTCGCCGCGATGGGGCACCCCCTGGCCGTGGACCGCCTCTACGGGCGCCGCACGCAGTTGACCGGCCGGGACCTGAGCACGCACCAGGGGATCCGCGCCGCCCCTGATTCGGCCGTGCTCCTGGACCGCTGCCCTCTGCACGCACTCCGCATCGCCTGCCGCCACCCGCGCACGGGGGCGCCCGTCGAGCACACCGCCCCGCTGCCCGAGGACATGCGGCGGCTCCTGGCGCTCCTGCGTGCGGCTCACCCGCCGGGGTAGCGGACGCCTCCGGGGGGGCCGCATGACCTCCGGCGGGCCGTGCCGGGCCGCGTGGGGAGCCCGCACGTGCGCACGCCCCGTCCGTGAGACCGTGCGTGCGTGCGTGCCGGCCCGAGCCGACGAGCCGTTGCATCGGGGTGGGACCGGCGGTTACCCTGAAGCGCGGCGGCGCCGGTCGCTGCCCGTCTTGCACGGAGAGGGCGGTCGTGATCACCAAGCAGCCCGTGCTCATCATGATCCAGGGCCCGGAGCCCGGCAGCATCTTCGCGCTTCCGGACAACCGCGTGACCACGATCGGCCGGTCCCCCCGCAACATGCTGCCGGTGGCCAGCGACAGCGTCAGCCGGTTCCACTGCGAGATCGCGTGGGTCAACGGCCATTGGGAGCTGAACGACCTGAACAGCAAGAAGGGCACCGTCGTCAACGGGCTCGCCGTCGACGACAAGCACGTGCTCTGTCCGGGCGACCTGGTGCGCCTGAGCACCACGGTGTTCCGCTTCGACATGGTCGAGGACTCGACGCTGAGCGACAGCGACAGGAAGGCGATCGTCGATGCGGGGCGGGGCCTGGCGGGCGCGTCTCCTGACGATGTGGCCCACTCGCTGGACGCCATCCGTGCACGCAGCCGCATGGGCGGACTGAATGTCCACCACGAGCCCCGGGTCGAAGGACCGTCCCGGCCGAGCCTGGTGTTCATTGCGGGCTCGGCGGCGGCCGTCTGCCTGCTGGCCGCCGGCGTGCTGCTGTGGGCGCACCGGCGGGCCGACGCCCGGGCGGCCGGGGCGCACGCCGAGGCCAGGGCGGAGGCGGCTCGATCGCGCGCCCTGTGGGAGGAGGCCGAGGCGAAGATGGCGCTGGCCGCCGGGTTCGAGGGCGACGGCAGCCACGCCGAGGCGCTGAGGCTCTACGACGAGATCGAGGCCCGGCAGCCGCCCGATGCCCTCCGCGACCTCGTGCGGGAACTCCGCGCCTACACCGTGCGCCTCGCACACGCGCGGTTCGCGGAACTCGAACGCGCGGCGGAGCAGGAACTGAAGGCCGGGCATCCGCAGGCCGCCGTGGCCTACTACCGCGAGGCCGCCGCATCGGTCGGCGTGCCCGAACTGGTGGCCACGGCCCGGCGGAGGATCGCCGAACTCGAACCCGCGGGCTGACGCGCCCGCAACCGAAAGGAGCCTGTGGTGGCGAAGGCCAAGGCGCAACCCGCAACGAACGAAGCGCAACTCGTGGAGATGTCCGTGGTCGGCGAGGTGGATCCGCCCACCTCCGGCGGCGACTGGCGCGTGGGCCCCGACGGCCGGCCGGCCCTGCTGCCAGGCGTTGGCGGCATCACGTACAACGTGAAGGTCGGCGACAGCGCCGTCGACTGGGCGGCCGACCACGTGGAGCCCGGCGTGTCCGTCAAGACGGACAAGCCCGCCCCGAACGCCGGCCTGAACCTGCTGAGCTGCGTGGGCAACACGGCCACCGTCGTCAGCGGCGACGCCAAGGGCGGCCAGGGCATCGTCACGGGCAAGCACGGGGGCATCGAGCACGTGCTCGTTGACTTCCCGGACGGCGTGCTGGAGAAGCTGGTCGTCGGCGACAGGATCCAGGTGCGGGCCCGCGGGTTGGGCCTCAAGCTGGTCGAGATGCCGCACATCGCCGTGATGAACACGGACCCCGAGCTGCTTCGGCGGATGGCCCCGCGCCGCAAGGGCGACCGACTGGTCGTGCGCATTGCGCGCCGCATCCCCGCCGCCCTCATGGGCAGCGGCCTGGGGCGCAGCCACACCTTCGGCGGCGACTACGACATCCAGTTGTTCGACGACGAACTGGTGAAGGAGTACGGCCTGGACAAGCTGCGGCTGGGCGACATCGTCGCCCTGGAGAACGCCGACCACGCCTTCGGCCGCATCTACCGGACCGGCGCCGTCAGCATCGGCGTCGTCGTGCACACCTGCTGCACGACGGCCGGCCACGGCCCCGGCGTCACCTCGCTGATGAGCAGCCGCGACGGGCGGATCGACACGGTGATCGACCCGAAGGCGAACCTGGCCGACTACTTCCGCATCGGGCGCCGGCGTCCCGGCGGCCGCCGCAAAACGGCCGGCAGATGAGCGCCGCCCGGATCACAGAGCACGGCTGCCTCGGCCGCTACGCCCTGCTGGAGCACCTCGGCAAGGGCGGCATGGCCGTGGTCTACCGCGCGACGGACACCGACACGGGCGCCGTCGTGGCCGTGAAGATCTTCCAGTCCGGCCCCGCCCGCGCCCCCGAGGTCAGTGCCCAGTTGCGCGACCGCGAGGTGCGCATGCTCCAGAGCGTGCAGCACCCGAACATCGTCAAGTACCGCGACTCCGGCGAAGAGGACGACACGTACTTCTTCGCCATGGAGTACGTCGAAGACAGCCTGCTGACGTGCATGCGGCGCGGCACGCCCTTCGAACTCGTCGACCGTGTGCTGCTCCTGCGGCAGACGGCCAGCGCCCTGGCAGCCGTCCATCAGCAGGGCATCGTGCACCGTGACGTCAAACCCGGCAACATCCTGCTGGACCATGACCCCAACCACACGCTGCATGCCAAGCTCACCGATCTGGGCATCGCCAAGAACGTCAGCGAGACGGACATCGTGCGGGAGCACATGCCCACGCGCGTGCCCGGCACGCCCAAGTACCTTGCCCCGGAGCAGATCCGCCTCCAGGCCGTCGACGGGCGCGCCGACATCTTCAGCTTGGGCGTCGTCGCCTACGAACTCCTCACCGGCACGCTGCCCTTCCACGCCGAGGACTCCGACGGCTTCCTGAAGGCGAACGTCGGCCAGCAGCAGACGCCCGCCGCCCAGGTCGACAGCCGCCTGCCCGCCTTCCTCAGCGACATGGTCGACCGGATGCTGGCCAAGGACCGGGAGCAGCGCTACGACGCCGAGACCCTGGCGCGCGATCTGGAACTGGCCCAGCAGCACCTGGTCAGCGGCGCCCCGCTGAACGAGCGCACGAACACCGCCTCGATGTTCTACCACCCTCGCGTGCGCACGCCTCGGCCCCCTCCCTCCCCCGCTCCCCACCCCGCCCTGCCGCACGCGGCCGTGGCGGCGGCCTGCGCCCTGGTCGGCCTGCTGGCCTGCATCGTCCTCTGGCCGCGCGTCGGCGACGCGCCGCGCGCCGGCGACGCGCCGCCCTCCCCCGCCCTCACCAACCTCCTGCACGAGGCCCGCAACGCCGTGCCGGAGGGCGCCCGCTGGCGCGCTCTGGCGTCCGTGCGCGCCCTCGCCGGCCGGGACATGCACCCCGAGACGGCCGCAGAGGTGCTCCGGATCGAGCAGGAGGTCCAGGACGAACTCGCCGAGCCCTTCCGGGCCGCCGTCGCCCGCATGCTGGCCGAGAACCGCGTGGCCGAGGCCCGGATCGCCGTGCGCCGCATGCAGGACATCCTGCCGCGCGCCCGGGCGACCGCCCCGCTGGTGCGCGCCCTGGACCGGCGTCTGGCGCTCCCCCCGGACGAGGACGCCTGGCAGGAGGCCCTGCGCGAAACGCACGCCCTCGTGCGCAGCCGGCGCTACCCGAGTGCCCTCGACGCCCGCAAGGCCCTGCTGGCCGACGCCGGGGACGACCCGGAACGCCTCGAGGCCGCTCGCCGCTCCATCGCGGATGTGTTCGAACACTGGGGCCACTACCTGTTGACGACCTACCCGCAGGCCGAAGAGATCGACGACTTCTTCCGCACCTTGGACGCGAACGTCGCCGTCCTGGAATCCCCGCCGGCCAGGGTGCTCGGCGAACTGCGGATGCGGCTGGCGCGCATCTACCGCGACCGCGGCCGCTACCGGGATGCCCTTGCGCAGTACCAGGCCGCCGTGGATGCCGGCACGCCCGACGTGGTGCAGGAGGCCGAACGTGCGCGTGCCGAACTGGTTGCCTGGCTCGCCGACCGGCCGCAGGACCCGGCCGAGTTCGCCGCCGGACTGCACCGCGAGGGGTTCGGCGGCGACGCCTGGACCGACCACGCCGAGGGAGGCGCCGTCCGGCAGGCCGCCGACGGGGTCCTGGTGCTGGAGGTGCAGGCCGGCCGGGGGCAACGCACGGCCCGACGCGAGACGGTCCGCCCCCTCCGCACGCTCGGCTTTGCGTGCCGCGTGGAGTTCCGCGCCTCACCCGAGGTGGTCGCGGAGGCCGGCGGTGCCCGGCTCGGCCTGGCCGTCGTCAGCCAGGGCAAGGACTCGTTCGAGCTGGCGTTCGACGGACGCGCCTACGGCGCCAGCGTGCGCCGGAGATCGGGCGGGGCTGCGCTCGGCACGACCCTGCGCGGCGCGATCGGCGACGAGGACCATCTCTGGCACGCCCTCGTGCTGGACTACGACTACGACACCGGCCGCCTCATCGTCCGGCTGGACGAACAGGAACTGAGGCGATACAGCCTGGACCTGGGCGACCTGCGGCTCTGCGTGTTCCTGGAGGCCGCCCCGGGCGGCGCGGCCGCCGCCTCGTTCCGGAACCTCTCCTTCGACCCGCACAGCGTCCCCCGCTCGCCTTGACGCCGCAGGCCCGGGCATGTAGCCTGACGGTCGGCAGAGCCGGACCCGATACCCAGCCCGAAGGCCGCAGGTATGTCCCTGTTCGACGAGCATGCAGGCGAGGCCGACCCCGAAACGCCGCCCGACGCCCCCCTGGCCACGCGGATGCGGCCGCGCACCCTGGAGGAGTTCGTCGGCCAGCAGCACTTCGTCGGGCCGGGCCGGCTGCTCTGGCGGATGATCCGCGCCGCCCGACTGGCCTCCCTCCTGTTCTACGGACCGCCCGGCACCGGCAAGACGGCCCTCGCCCACATCATCGCCCGCCGCACCGAGGCCCGGTTCGAACCGGTCAACGCCGTCACCAGCAACGTCGCCCGGATCCGCGACCTCCTGGCCGCCGCCGCCGAACGCAAGCTGCGCCGCGGCCGCCGCACCGTGCTGTTCATCGACGAACTGCACCGCTTCAACCGCGCCCAGCAGGACGTCCTCCTACCGGACGTGGAGAACGGCACGGTCATCCTGATCGGCGCCACCACGCACAACCCCTTCCACTCCATCAACTCGCCCCTGCTGTCGCGCTCGCAGATATTCCAGTTCCGCGCGCTGGACCGCGACGACATCCGGACGCTCCTGCGGCGGGCGCTCGCCGACGAGCAGCGCGGCCTCGGCGCCCACCGCGTTCGGGCCGACGATGACGCCCTGGAGCACCTGGTCGAGATGTGCGAGGGCGACGCGCGCCGAACGCTCAACGCCCTGGAGGTCGGCGTCCTGAGCGCCGAACCCGGCCCCGACGGCGTCATCCGCTTCGACCTTGCCCTGGCCGAGGCGTCCGTCCAGAGGAAGGCGCTCCTCTACGACCGCGACGAGGACGAGCACTACGACAGCGCCAGCGCGTTCATCAAGAGCATGCGCGGCAGCGACCCCGACGCAGCCCTCTACTGGATGGCCAAGATGCTGGAGGGCGGCGAGGACCCGCGCTTCATCGCCCGCCGGATCGTCATCTGCGCCGCCGAGGACGTGGGCAACGCCGCGCCCAACGCCCTGGTGCTCGCCACGGCCGCCCAGCAGGCCGTCGAATTCGTCGGCATGCCCGAGGCCCGCATCCCGCTGGCCCAGGCCGTCACCTACATCGCCTGCGCCCCCAAGAGCAACGCCTCCTACCTGGCCGTCGACGCGGCCCTGAAGGACGTCCGCGAAGGCCGCACCCTGCCCGTGCCCGACCACCTGAAGGGCACCGGCTACGCCGGCGCCGAACGGCTCGGCCACGGCAAGGCATACAAGTACGCCCACGACTTCGACGGCCACTGGGTCGATCAGGACTACCTGCCCACCTCCCGCATCTACTACCGCCCCACCGAGCAGGGCCAGGAACGCACCCTCAAGGCCCGCCTGGACGCCATCCGCAAGGCCCGCGGCATCGAAGACACGCCCCAGACCCCGGGCGACGGCGACGCCTCGTGAGGAGCGGCGCACGCGGACCGTCAGTCCGCGCGCGGACAGTCAGCCCGCCCGCAGCCCCAGCACGGCCTCCAGGCGCGTGCGCGCCTCGTCGATGCCGCCGTATTCGTGCGCGTGTGTGACGCCGTGCCGCGCGCACAGTTCCAGCAGACGCCGTGCGAGCGGCCGCATCCGCTCCGCCAGGGCCGCGTCGACCTCCTCCGGGCTGCCGGCATACCAGACGGGCTCCAGCGCCGCCCGCAGCGCGGGGATCGACGCCTTCTCCACCCGCGCGCGGACCTCATCGCTGCACGCGAGCGCCAGAGCTTCATCGAAGGCGTCCAGTCCGGCCTGCGCGATCGTCCCGTCGATCCCGTAGTCGGCCGCCCGGCCGAAGCAGTGGTGGTGCACGCCGCGCGCGGACGCGTTGTCGTGCACCAGGTCGATGAACCGCCGGATCGGCCCCGCCGCCTCCGCGTAGTGCAGCTCCAGAAACTCCTCGAACAGCTCGCGCCCGCCCCGGGACGGGTCCCACAGCAGGCCGGCGATCATGTAGTTGCGCAGGTCGCACAGCTCCGCGCCGCGCGCATTGCCCGCCGCCTGCATGAAGACGCCGCGCGCGCTGTTCCGCACGAAGTAGCGCACGTTCGGCTCGATCACGCGCAGGTTCGGGCACGGCAGCAGGTAGTTGTGGAAGTTCGTGTTGTAGTTCCAGATGCGCACGTCGTCGCAGATGCGGCCCCAGTCGGCCAGGTCGCGGCAGAACTCGACGTTGCGCGGGCAGTCGGGGTCGTCGATCGCGTGCATCATGCAGCATTCGATGCTGCAGAGCTGGATCTGCACGTTCGGGCGCGGCCGCAGCCGGCGCGGGGCCCGGCGCGAGTACTGATAGGCGAACGTGCCGACCTTGACGTGCGGGTGACGGGCGGCCACGGCGTCGGCCACCGCGTTGACGAACGTCAGGAGCGACCCCATCGCGCTGCCCTCGCGCTCGTCCACGGCGCGGCACGCGTCACATTGGCAGTGCTTCTTGTTGTCATTCTGGCAGACCGAGACGTTGCCGCGCGACGGGTTCTCGGCAATCTCCCGCAGGACGGCGTCGGTGACGATGCGCAGCACGTCGGGGTGGCTCAGGCACGGCTGGGTCTCGTAACGGTCGTCCTCGAACGGCGCCAGGCGCACGCCGTCGCGCAGCGCGTAGTACTCCGGGTGCGCGGCTCCGTGAACGCCCGACGGGATCTGGCGCAGGAAGGTGTGCGTCAGGCGCGTCATGGGGTCGCGCCCGCCCAGGCGCGCGTCGTCGGTGACCGTGTTGACGCGCAGACGGGCCGCGAAGGCGGGATCGGCCGTGTTCTCGCCGTAGTAGGGGCAGCGGAACGACAGGCGCGGCCGCACCGTGCGCTCCAGCGGACCGACCAGGCACGGGCCGCTCAGCCGCGGCACGTGCGTGTGGTCGGCCGTCAGGAAGCGCACACCCAGGCAGTCCTCCAGGAACGTGTAGACCCCGTAGAGCGTCCCGCGCGGGCGCCCGCCGGCGATGGCGATCCGGCCATCGCCGGCCGCAATGCGGGAGTCCTCGGCTCCGAAGGCCTCCGCATTCCAGCCGGCGGCGCCCGGGCCGATGCGCACGTGCCCGCGCGCGCCCTCCGCCGCCGTGCGCACCACGGGAAGCGCAGCGCCGGTCGCCCGACGGAAGTGGTCCCGGAACTCCTCGGCCGCATACTGCTCCGCCGGCGTCGCGTCCGGCGCCACGACGACGTCCCACTCCCAAACGTCCCATAGGTCCACGCCGCGTGCCGTCATCTCGCGGGCATCTCCCATGCGTCAGAGGATCGGCGGAACGTATTCTACCCGATCCGCCCCGGCCCGTCCGCGCCCTCAGGTCTTGCGGCAGACGACACGGCGGGCTATAGTACGTGCCGGCGTTGTCACCCTCGGGGAGACTCCATGGACGAAGACACGGCTCGGCGCACGGGCCCGCGCGCCCTGGGCGTAGTCGGCACGCTGTTCATCACCGCCGCCTGCGGCTGGATGGTGATGCAGATGGAGATACTGGGCGGCCGCGCCCTGACGCCCTACTTCGGCAGCGCCGTCTATGTGGTCATGGGCAGCGTGATCGGCGTGTTCCTGCTCAGCCTGTCGGCGGGGTACGTGCTGGGCGGCCTGCTCTCCGGCCTGTCCGCCTCGAAGGCGGTGCTGGGCGGCAGCGTGGCGGTGGCCGGGGCGTGGTTCGCGCTGCTGCCGCGCTTCATCGAGCCGGTTTGCGATGCGCTGCTGGACGCGGGCTTCGACGACAAGTGGGGCTCCCTGACGGCCGCCTTCATCCTGTTCGCCGTGCCGACGGCGCTCCTGGGCACCGTCTCGCCCACCGCCGTCCGATGGCTGACGCGTAGCGCCGCCGAGTCGGGCCGGATGGCCGGCCTCGTGCTGGCGTTCTCGACGCTCGCCAGCTTCGCCGGCTGCCTGGCGGCCGCCTTCTACCTCATCCGCCTCAGCCTGCGGCGGACGCTGGCCGTCTCGGGCGTCGCCCTCCTGGCACTGGGCGTCCTGGTCCTGCTGCACGCGCTGCGCCGAAGGCCGGCGAAGGGAGGGAACCGGAATGGCCCGTGAGTCCCGTCGAAGCGCCCTCTTGGCGTTGGCGGCGCTGCTGGCCGTGGCGACGGCCGCGCACGCGGTCCGCGCGCAGACCCGCGGCCGGCTCGTTCACCAGCAGAACACGCTCTACCACCGCGTCTACGTCTACCAGGCCGGCAGCGTGTTCGCCCTGGAGTTCGGGCGGCAGCGCGCGGCCAGCGTGCAGAGCCGGGTGGACGTTGCCAACCTGCGCCGCCACATGCTGGAATACAGCGTGCTCACCTTCTCGGGCCTGCTCTACCAGCCGGAGCCCGAGCGCATCCTGGTCCTGGGCCTCGGCGGCGGCACCATCCCCCGCGAACTGCACCATCACTTCCCCGACGCCGCCATCGACGTGGCGGAGATCGACCCCGACGTGCCGCCCATCGCGCAGCGCTACTTCGCCTTCCGGCCGGACGAGCGCCTGCGCGTGCACGTCGCCGACGGACGCCTCTTCATCCGCAATCGCGCGCGCGCCACACCCGTCGAGCGCTACGACCTGATCATCCTCGACGCCTTCAACAGCGACTACATCCCGTTCCACCTGATGACGCGCGAGTTCCTGGAGGAGGTCAAGGGCGTGCTGGCCGAGGACGGCGCGGTGGTGGCCAACGTCTTCTGGAACAACCGCCTGTTCGACGCCGAACTGAAGACCTTCGAGGCCGTCTTCCGGCGCTGCCAGGTGTTCGTCGGTCAGCAGTCCGGCAACGCCATGATCGTCTCCCCGGGGCCGAAGGCACCCACCTTCACCCCGGAGCAGGCGCACGCGCGCGCAGCCGAACTGCAGGCGAGACACCGCTTCGACTTCGACCTGCGATGGGTGGCCGGCCGGCTCAACCCGGACGTGCGCCCCGACGGCCGCGCGCGGGTGCTCACCGACGACCGCGCGCCCGTCAACTGGCTGCGCGAGCAGGAAACCAGCAGACGCTGAGGGAGGCCGAGCCATGCGGTCGGCGCCGCGCACGAAGCCCGGCCTATCCACCCGGCTCAACCCGAATCCCTTCTACGGCGGGCAGAAGCAGCTGGCGGATAGACACCGAAGGGCAAACGTTCGCGGGTCTTCTGAGAGTCTCACCTCCGTCTTCGCATGTTCTGCCGCGTCATGGCCGATGCAGCGACGTCCGAGTGCCCGAACAGCAGGAAGCTCGAAGGCCGTCTGATCGCCGTGCCCCCCCCCGGCTTGACCCGAGAGCCGTGACCGGTTCCTGTCCGTTGTTGCTCCACGATCTGCGCAATCGGTGGACTCTGCGGAGGCCTCTTTCGTGCCCCTCGCGAAGCGGCGTGGCACCTACGCACGAGCGGTGAGACAGGCAAAAGGAGCAACCGGCAGGGGATCCACGGATTTCACAGATGTCACAGATTGACGGCGGAACCAGACCCGTTCCGGTCACCTTCTCCATCGCCCGCATTTCGGAGTATCTCCGGGTTATAATGCGCATCCGTGCTGCGGATTGTCCCATGGGCTAACCACAAGGGGAAAGGGGAATAAGATGCTCGCAACATGGATCGGTTTCCTGATGGTGTCCGCGATGGCGGCGCGGACGCTGATCTGGGCGACGCTGGAACAGGACCGGCTGAAGTAGCGCGGCGTCCAGATGGACAAAGAAATCCTCGAAGCCGTCGCCGGTCTCGGAAAGGAGGCATTCCCGCAAATCGACCTATCCGTACTTGACGCGTATCGAGACGTTGCGCAAACTGCCGCTGGATTCAGGCTTCAAGCGGGTCGCGCCGAGCCTGGATTTCCACCAACTGTTGGGACGCGACCTTGGAGGGTACCGTGTACTGCGAGGCGGAGAAGCAGAGGGTCTGGTGTCGGAGCGAACCGCTATGCGGACTCCGTGGTGCGCGATCCGTCCTGGCCCTACTCGCGTGCTGCGGTCTGGTCCCAGCAGTTGTCGGAGCGCAGCGCATAGACGTCGAGGATGTCTGCAGGGGCATTGAGGTGCACGCGGGCCAGATCGACGACATCAGCGTGAGTTTCACGTGGGCACAGGGCAGCATCGCGACTTCGGAATCGGGGGAAATGCAGTTCCTGGCAAGTAGTCCTGGGAGCGGTGGCGCTGGGGGCAATGTCGTGGACTGTGTTTGGGGAGAGAGGGGGAGCAAGGCCTTTCTGGAAAGGCGCTGGCAGGCAGACGACGGCGTCGACACGCTCTCGCGTTCCGCTTGGGACGGTATTAATAGCACGTATTATGTTCGCAGCATGGACAAGGACTATGGCCAGGGGATTGTGTCAGGCGAGGCAGACGGAAACCTGAGACTGCAATGGCGAATGCCGTTCCTGTTCACCTCACGCATGTGGGCGGAGGAAGGCGAGACACTTGCGGAGGTCTTCCGGCTTCCTGGCGTGACGGTAACGTCGGATGAAACGGCAGATGGTCGTCGTTGCGCGGTACTGACTGTGCCAGGCCATTCGGCCGAGGGAGTGACTGAGAAGTACTGGATTGATCTGGACAGGGGATGTAGCCTCGTGCGCTTCGAGCAGATTGGTTACACTGGCATCTGTGTGTGGGTTCTTGGAGGTATCGTGCTCAAGGAGGTGGCCCCCAATGTCTGGTACCCCGTGGAAGGCATTAGCTTCGAGCCAGTAACAAAAAGAGCACAGAAGTACACTGCGCGACAGATCGCTGTGAATGAGGGACTGCCTGATTCTGCCTTCACTGTCGAGTTCCCGCCAGGCACCTTCGTGAGCGATGAGCGGGTGGGGACAAAATACGTGATTCACCCTGCTGGCCGTCTGGCTCCCGACATGGACGCACTGGTGAGCCAGAACATTAGCGTAGCACAGGAACTGCTCGTAGAGGGCGAACCTGTGTCACTGCCAGTTGAGCGGGACGGTGGATCGGTCACTTGGAGCGAGCCGGCCACGAACAGCCGTGAACCGGATGAGACCCAAGGGAAGTGGCCTCTGACTTGGGTTATCGCGGCTGTCGGGGGGATCGTTATCCTTGCCGGAGGCGTCAACCGCATGATGCGGAGCCGGAAAGGATGAGGAGCCTGTCTCGGGACCGGTCTTCTTCCATGACCATTCGCATAGGCCTTGTTTGTTCCGGTTCAGACGGAGGTAACCGTTCACGGTTTTTCGGTCAAGCCGGCAGGAGGGACGGCGCGGGCTGGCTGGTGAAGTGGGCCTGGAGGGCGTGGTGAAGGAACTCATACACGAATCGGCTCTGCTGAGCGCGGGTGGCACGCACCGTCCCTATGCGTTCGCGCCATTGCCTTCCTGCCTCCCGGCGCGTGCACGAAGGACCTCCAGTAGCTGTCATCGACCTCGACGTGGCCGAGCCCCCGGCGGCCCCTCACCGACCGCACCCACCAGTGGTGGCCGATGCCGTCGTGGCGCTTGCGGGCGTACTCGCTGATCGGCTTCCGGCTCGCCGTGATCCCGCGCCCGCGTCACCCAGATCATGAACCTCCTGCAGCTCGCCCCGGAGATTCAGGAGGCGCTCCTGTTCCTGCCGCCGACCGTGAAGGGCCGCGACGCGATCCGCGAGCGCCACGTCCGCCCCATCGCCGCCGAACTCGAATGGCGCAAACAGCGGCGACTGTGGAAGGGCCTGGCGGCCGATCAGAAGGTCGAGCCGGTCACGGCTTCCTCTGATTAGGGTTTCTCTTGCAGGTAGCCAACATCGAGGCCAATCCCCACACCATCGCCACGGCGAAGTGACGCGAAGCCGGACTCATAGAGCATCTTTCGGCAGGCTGCCATGTCCGCGCCCCGATTGCCCGCCGTGTCACGTTTCACGTCGCGGGGATTCGCGCCCGTCTCCGCATAGACCGTATTCGCCCCGGCCGCCAGACCGAGGAGGTTGGGTTCGTGGACCGCGATGCTTTGCGTTTCGGAACAACCCAGCGTCGCCAACGTCACGACGGCGACGACCTGAGCGAGTCGGCGTTCCGTGATCTGCCCGTGGTGTGCCAGGGGTGCGCCGGGGATGTAGACGCGGCGCATGGCCGCATGCTGAAAACAGCCGTAGTCGATCCCCATGAACATCTGGTCGACCATCTCCTCGGCGCTGTGTTCGGGTCCGACAGGTTCGCAGCAGTAGTAGAAGTCCATCCCCGCATCCTTGATGACCTTGAAGGTTGCCTTGCGGGCATCAGGGAGGAGCGATGTGTCCGTTCCCTCACGGAGGCGGCATACATGGTAGGCACCATTCACGCCTGCATCCTTGAGCCGCTTCGCTGCCGACAGATCGAAGTCGCCGATGTTCACGACAATCTGTGTGTGGGAAGGCATCTCCTGGCGGACGGCCGTGACGGCCTCGACCAGCCAGTCCAGATCGAACTCGTGCATCGTCATCAGGAACAATGCGTAGAGATCGCCGCCATCCGCGAAGCCGTGCGCCCGATCCCGAATCTCGTCCAGCGACAGGCGGCTCGTCGGCAGAGTCGTGTGTCCCTTTCCGAAGACGCAAAATCCGCAGTTGCCGGGACACGGGGACGTCTCGATACCGATCTGGCCCAGGAGAATCCCCGTGTTGCGGAACCGTCGGCGGGCAACGATATCGGCAACGGCTTTGATGGCTGATGCCTCCAGGGAATCCTCGGGCACCTTCAGCAGATGCACGCATTCCTCTTTCCGGGGAGCCCGCCCTTCGATAGCCCTGTCGAGTATCCCCTGAAGAAGTGTCGGTAGTCTCACTTGTCGTCTCCAGTCTTGCTCCTGAAGCATAGCCGGTCAACGTGCGCCACAACCGCTTGGGCGACAAGTTCAACCACGGCCAGTTCCGGTTCTTGAAGTGCCCTGCGGGACTCCCCTGCAATCCTTATGCCCCTGCCTTTCATCACGTCCGGCACGAACACCGTTGCCAACGGACTGCCGCCCTGCGTTGATAACGCGTGCGCGGCACAGCGTTCCTTGCAGCCTTCGATGAGCACCACAGGACATTGACGGATCATCTCGATGTCCTCCTGAACGCCTCGCACGAGCGCCGGTAGGCACAACAAGACGGTGTCATCGGGACGCATGTCCTCACACACGCGATACGCGGCATGCCGTGCGATCGTTCCGACCACTTGGCCGATTCCGGTGCATGGCAGAATCGCGACCTTTCCGGCGAAGTTCATCTTTCGTTCTTTCCGCGAGGGTGCCGCGTGTGCCCGCACGCGGTTCTGGCGCTCGCCAGCAACGCGCCCACCGCACCGCAATACTCGTCGAGCGTCTTGACCCAACGTCGGAGGCAATCCCGTCCGGACTGCGTCAGCCGGTACAGCCGCCGATCTGGCCCGACCTCCGACGGTTCCCATTCGCCGGTGACGAGGCCCCGCCGCTCCATCGTCTTGAGCGTCCTGTACAACCCCGTCGTGTCCAGTTTGCCGCCCTTGACAACCGGCATCTCCGCAAGTTCCTCCGCTATGCGGTAGCCGTACAAAGGCTCCCGAACCAGCGTCGTTAGGATCGCCGGTTGCACGAGCTTGTTCAGCGTCGCACCGGTACACGGACAGTTGACCATTTCGCTCATGGTTCACCCTTCGTTGAAGCCCGTCTGCCGTGTCAGGCGTCTCACGGTTTCGCGGCATTCGCGTCCATGCGCGCTCGCACGCGCTCCATGATGTAGAACATCTCCCGAGCTATCTCCTGGCATCGCTCGTTGTAGGCGACGGGCTCGTCCGGCGTGTCGTCACACAGCTTCGGGTCGACGTAGTGGATCGCGTAGCGGGCGATGGCCCCCTGGACCACCGGGCACGTCTTGTCGGCCTGGCTGCACGTCATCAGCGCGATGAAGCCCTCGGTCGGGTTCCCGTCGGCGTTGTAGAGTTTCGAGTAGGCGCGTACTGGAGCATGGTCATCGGAATACTGCACCAGATAGACGGGGTTCCCGCCTTCCGTGGTCTTCACGATGGAGAACCCCGCCCTGCGCATCGCGGCAACTGTCCGGCAGTTGCAGGCGGTCGCTTCGGTGCCCCCGGAGAAGGCATGCACCCGGTCGAGGCCGTAATAGCATGCGGCGGTCTGGGCCCAGATCTGCGACATGTGGCTGCGACGCGAGTTGTGCGTGCAGATGAACGTCATGTTGGCGTCCTTCCCCTTCGCCAGAAGGTCGCATGCCGTCGCGGCGATCTGGTCCAGCATGACCTTCCTCTCGGCTGGCACTTCCCCCAGCGAGGCGGCAACTTGCTGCACGTAGGGGCGAAGAGGATCAACCAGAGACGATTTGGAGGTGTAGCTGGGGGTGGTTGGACACCCAGCGCCCAGAAGTGCCACGAGAGCCGCCCATCGCATGAGTTTCATTCGATGACCTTTCATGGTCACGACCTATCTATAGGACAAGGTCTGATAGCATAGCATTTATCGGCTCGGGGTCAAGCGTTGCATCGCCCTCGCAAGGGCTTTACGGCTCCTCACAAGAATCTGTGCACCAATCGTGGCTCAGGCAGGTTTCCCAGGCAGTGAAGTGCCCCCATTCTATGCGCCAAGTGCTATGAGAGTTTCGTCTGCCAAAGGCGTGGGGTGCGAAGGGGCGAGGGAACCGAGCCCCGAAGCAGCCCACGCCGTCGCCGCAGCATGCTCCGCCGGGGTCCGATACCCCAGCGCGCTGTGCGGCCGCCTCAGATTGTAGTCGTCCTTCCACGCCCTCGCCAGCGCTTTCGCTTCCCGCGCGCCGGCATCCACCTTGTCGGTCTTGACGTGGCCTTTGGCGATCAGGTCGGTCTTCATGGGATTGGAGATGAGCACCGGGCCGGCGGAACGCGTCGGGGTACCGGTGGGAGGCCGGTCTGCCGGGCGTTGAATCGGCCGATGCCGGCGGCTACCATGCATCGAGATGGCGCCGTTCGGCCCGCGCGTGCCGGCCGAGGGGGGATTTCCGCCCGCCAACGGACCGGAGACCATGGCCGAAGACGTTCTCATCAGGGATGTTCGCCCGGACGACGTGGAGACGCTTGTGGAGATCGCCGTTGCCGCCTGGGCGCCCATTAATGCCGAACGCCTCCGGTTCATGGGCGAGGAACTCTTCGGCATCCTCCACAGCGGCTGGCAGGAGCGGAAGGCTCGCCAGGTGCGCGCCGCTTGCGCGCCGGGCAGCCGCGCCGGCGTCTGTGTGGCCGAGATCGACGGCCGCGCGGTCGGCTTCGCCACCTACTGGACCGATGACGCGACCGGGATCGGCGAACTCAGCAACAACGCCGTGCATGCCGATGTGCGCGGGCGCGGCCTCGGCGGCCGGATGTACGAATACGTGTTCGAACGCCTGCGGGAACGCGGGATGCGCTTCGTGGTGGTCCGCACGGGGGGCGATGCGGGGCACGCGCCCGCCCGGCGCGCGTATGAGAAGGCGGGGTTCGACGTGCAAGACCCCAAGATGGTCTACTACCGAAGGCTGTGACGGCGACGGGCCCCGTCCGGCCTCAGGCCAGAGGAAGGAGCGGATGATGGCGGCCAAACGGCCTGCGGTGAATCAGGAACGCCTGTGGAACCATGAGCGCGTGCTCTGCGAGGAGATTGGCGCGCGCCTCAGCGGCACCCCGAACGACGAAAAGACGGTCCGGTACGCCGTCGAGCATTTCGAGCGCTGCGGCGCCCGGGTGGAGGTGCAGGACTGGCCGACCCCGTGCTGGGAGCACGAGTCGACCGAGCTGACGCTGCAGACCGACGCGGGCGAGGAGTCGATCACCGCCGTGGCCCAGACGTTCAGCGAGTCCTGCGACGTCGAGGCCGAACTGGCGCCCGTCGCCACGTTCGAGGAGCTGGAACTCGCCCCGGACCTCGAGGGCAAGGTCCTGGTCCTGCACGGCAAGCTGGCCACGGCCATGGCCGCCGACCGCAACCGCAACCTCCTGTCCGCCGAGGACCGCCGGCCGGCCGCCGTCGTGCTCGTGAGCGCCACCGAGCCGGTGCCGACCAAGATGATCCGCGACCCCTACGCGCGCGTGCCGTCGGCGGCCGTGCCGCTCTCGGCCGGCCCGAAGCTGCTCGCCAACGCCGGCGCGCGGCTGCGCCTGCGCATCCGGGCGCGCCGTTACCGGTCGACCGGCCACAACGTGATCGCCCGCTTCCCGGGCGACGGGCGGGGGAGCCTCTGCATCCCCGCCCATTACGACACGGCGGCCCTCTGCCCTTCGGCGGTCGACAATGCCTCGGGCACGGCGGCCGTGCTGGAGCTGTGCGAGCTGTTCTCGAAGGCTGACCGGCGCGGCGTCGGCATGAACTTCATCGTCTACGGCGGCGAGGAGTACGGCCGGCACGGGGGCGCCTGCAACCTGGGCGCCGTCGAATACGTCCGGCGCCACCCGGAGGAGGTCAGCCGGACGGTGGCCATCATCGAGCCGGACTGCATCGGCACGGCGGAGCTGCCGCCGAAGGTGCGCGTCATGGCCTGGAAGGGCGCGCTCAAGGACGGCGTGCTGGAGGTGCTGTCGCGCTTCCCGCGCTACCAGGTGGACGTACGCCCGGACGACGAGCCGCCCCACACGGCCTTCGACGTCATCGGCGTGCCGGCGCTCTGGTTCGTGAACGACTACGGCAAGGTGCCCATCCACTGCATCGAGGACCGGATGGACCTGATGACGCCGGAAGAGCTGGCCTTCACGACCAGCGTCATCGCCGAGGTCCTGGACTACCTGCTGGGGGCCGTGGGCCGGTGACGGTCCACCGGCGCCCCCGCCATCGCCGCCGGGGGGCCCGTGCGGATGGGAGAGGAGCCGGGCATGGTGCGACGAGAGGTGGAGTTCGGGCAGGTGATCGGGCCGCTGCATGAGCAGATGTACTGCCGGGGCGGCGGGATGGGCGTGCTGCTGACCTCGTGCGGAGGCGACGGCCGGCCGAACGTCATGACGCTCGGATGGGGGCTGTTCGGCTCGTACTACCACGACCGCTGCGTCGTCGTCGTGGCCGTGCGGCCCGCCTGTCACACGTTCAAGCTGCTGGCCGATGTGCCGGAGTTCGCCCTCTGCGTGCCCACGCCGGAGCTGGCGGAGGCTGTCTCGTTCTGCGGCAGCGCCTCGGGGCGGGACTGCGACAAGTTTCGGGAGACGGGCCTCACGCCGGTGCCGTCGGCGCACGTCCGGCCGCCGTCGATCGCCGAATGCCCCATCCACGTCGAATGCCGCATCTACCACCCCCAGCGCCCGCCGCACATGATCCTGACGCCCGAACACCGCCGGGCGCCCGTGCACGCGCAGCACACCATCTACTTTGCCGAGGTCCTGGGCGCCTACGTCCGCGAGCCGTGAACGCCGGGTCGGCGCCCGTCAGGTGGCAGCCCGACGGAGGACGTCGTGCACGGTGCGGGCGTTGACGTGCAGGTCGAACTGCTCCTCGGCCAGCCGGCGGCCGGCGGCCGTCACCCGTGCACGCAGGCGCGCGTCGGTCAGCATGCGCTCGATCGCGTCCGCCAGGGCGTCGGGGTCGCCCGGCGGGCAGAGCAGGCCCGTCTGGTCCGCCCGGATCGCCTCCGGAAGCCCGCCGACGGCGCCGGCGACCACGGGGGTCCCGCAGGCGAGCGCCTCGACCGCCACGTTCGGCAGGCCGTCCACGTCGCCGTCGCGCGCACGCACGGAGGGCACGGCCAGCAGGTCGGCGCCGTGGTAGCGCTCGGGCATGTCCGCGTGGGGCAGCCAGCCGGCGAACGAGACGCAGTCGCCGAGGTCCAGTCGCCGCGCGAGCGCCTCCAGGGCCGCGCGCAGGGGGCCGTCCCCGGCGATCTCGCACAGCACCGCGCACCGCGTGCGCAGCCGCCGCAGGGCGTGCAGAAGCACGTCGAAGCCCTTCTTCGGCACCATGCGGCCCACCGCCAGGATGCGCGCCGGGCGCCCGGGCTGCGGGCGCGGGCGGTAGGCGAAGCGCGCCAGGTCGGTGCCGTGGTAGATGCGCACGACCTTGGGCCTGTCCGCCGGCCGCAGGAGCGCGCGCAGCCGCCCCGCGCCGGCCTCGGTGCAGGCGATGCAGACTCGAGCGCCCCGCCCCTTCCGGGCGATCGTCTTCGGGCGCACGTACAGGTCGCGCGCGTGCGCGGCGAAGCTCACGGAGACCTCCGGCAGCTCGCCCGCCATCGCCAGCGCCATGAGCGTGGGCAGGCCGGCGAAGTGCGCGTGCAGGTGCTCGACGTGCAGCTCGCGCGCGCGCCGCACGAAGAACCCGAGCACGCGCCGCCTGCGCAGCAAGCCCGCCAGCGCGCGCGGAGCGCCGAGCCCGAAGCCGCACGCAAGGCGCACGGCGCCGAGCGCGTCCGCCGCGTCGGCCGCCCCGGCCTGGTCCGCCCGCGCCGTGCGCACGCCTGCGTCGACGCCGTCCGGGCCCCGGCTCAGGACGAAGGCCGTCACCTCGGCGCCGCAGGCCGCCACGGCCCGCATCTCGGCGGCGATGAACGTCTCGCTGGCGTTCGGGTAGCGCTCCAGAACGTAGCCGAGGCGAAACGGTTCGGACGCAGCCGCCATGGGTCCCCCGGAACACATTCCTCTGCCACATTGCAGCCGGACAGGTCGCTGCACTATCCTAACGGAGTCGCAGAGGGGGGTGCAATCGGCGAGGGACGACGCATGGAGCAGGACGGGCAGGACGCGCCCCGGGCGCAGTCGGAACGACCTCCGCGGCATCGCCCGCTGGTGCCCGTGCTGGTGGGCCTGGCGTCCGGGATCGCCCTGGATGCCCGGCTGCAGCCGCCGGGGTGGGCCTGGCTTGCGGTGCTGGCGCCCGTGGCGGCGCTCGCGTGGTGGGGCGTGCGGGGCGGGCTCGGGGGCCCGGGCTGCTGGGTCCTGGCCGTCGTCCTGACGGCCGCCTTCGGAGGGTTCTGGCACGAGGCGCGCTTCCGGCATCGAGGGCCGGAGCACCTGACCGAACGGCAACTCGACGGCGCGGCGCTGTATTGCGTGCGCGGGCGGGTCCGCGATGCCCCGCTGCGCCACGTCGGCCGGACGGGGACCGGGGCCGCCCCCTACTGGTCCACCCGGGTGGCGCTGGAAGGCCTCTCGGCCGACGGCCGCGTGTGGCGCCGGGCAAGCGGCGGCGTGACGGTCTTCAGCGACGGCGAACGGCCGCCCGTGCGGGCGGGCGACCGGGTGGAGTTCCGCACGAGTCTGCAGGGCAACCGCCCGCCCACGAACCCCGGCGAGCGCGACCGCGCGCTCGTCTACGACCGCCAGGGCAGCCATGCCACCGCGTCCGTGCACGGGCCGGAGGCCTTCCGGGTCCTGCAGGCGGGCCGCCTGCACCGGCCGGCAGTTGCGGCGGGGCGGGCGCGTGCGTTCCTGGACGAGCGGCTGGCTGCGCTGCTCGCCGAACGTTCGCCCGAGGCATACGGCCTGATCGGCGCCCTGCTCCTGGGCCGGCGCAACGAACTGACGGCCGAACAGGACGCCCTGCTCAAGGAGTCCGGCACCCTGCATTTCCTGGCCATCAGCGGGCTGCACGTCGGGCTGTTCTGCCTCTTCTGGCAATCCGTGCTGGCGCTGACCGGCCTGCGGGTGGGATGGCGTTCGTCCGTCTGCATCGTGCTCATCTGGGGCTACGTGCTGCTCACGGGGGCGCAGGTCTCGGCGACGCGGGCGGCGCTGATGCTCACGCTCATGCTGGCGGCCCCGCTGGTCGGGCGGCAGTGGGATTCCCTCTCGGCGCTGTGCGCGGCGGCCGTGGTGATCCTGGTGGTCTGGCCTCCGCAGCTCTTCAGCGTCGGCTTCCAGCTCACGTTCGTGGCCGTGTGGGCGCTCATCTGCGTCTACCCGCGGCTGAGCGGCCTGCTCTGGCCCTGGCAGGACCTGGTGGACGACCTGCAGCATCCGGCCGAGCGGAGCGTGTGGGGCGACCTGTGGCGGGTCTCAAAGGCCTACCTGCTGCTCTCGTGCGTGGTCTGGGCGGTCACGGCCCCGCTGCGCGTCTACCACTTCCACATGCTGTCGGTCTGGGGGCCGCTGGTGAACCTGCTGATGTGGCCCCTGGTGCTCGCGGTCCTCATCTCGTGCCTTCCGCTGGCGGCCGGCATGCTGCTGGGAGGCCCGGCGGCGGGGCTCACGGCTGCCGTGGCCGCGTTCTTCGCCGACGCCGCGCACGGCCTGCTCCGGGCGGTCGTACGGCTGCCGGGCGCCGCCGCCTGCCTGGCCGGGCCGCCGGCATGGTGGGTGGCGTTGTGCTACGCCGCCATGGCCCTCTGGGTGCTGGGCGGCCGACAGCGCCGGGGGCGCACGGTGTTCATCATCGCAACCGCTCTATTGGGGATGACTTATGTGGGCAACGACGTCGCCGTCCGGCTCGGCAGGCACTTCCGCCTGACCATCGCCGACGTCGGAATGGGGCAGGCGGCCCTGATGGAGGTGCCGGCCGGGCAGACGCTGCTGCTCGACGCCGGCTCCCGGCGCTGGAGCGCCCGAACGGCCGTGGCCGAGCTGCTCTGGCACCGGCGTGTGAGGCGGCTGGACGCCGTCGTGCTCTCGCACCTGGATAGCGATCACTGCAGCTTCGTGCCGTTCCTGGCCGAACGGTTCGCCATCCGTCGGATCATGGTGCCGGAGGACGCCCTGCCCGACCCGCCGGCCGACCGCGTCCGGGAGACGCTCCGCGACCTGGGCTTCGAGTGGCGGCCCCTGCGCCAGGGCGCCCACATCTCCGGAGGCGGCCTCTGCTGCCGCGTGCTGCACCCCAGTCTCGTCTTCGCGACCACGCCGGGCCTGTCCGACAACGACGGTTCGCTGGTGGTCCGCTGCGACTACGGGGGCGCACGCATCCTGCTGACGGGCGACGTGCAGGAACGCGCGATGCACCGGCTTGTGAGCGACTGCGCGCCCGAACTGCGCGCCGACGTGCTGCTGATGCCACACCATGCGCACTTCCACCCCGGGCTCGAGGCGTTCGTCGCGGCCGTGAGGCCGCGTGTGGCCGTCGTCAGCGGGCGGCCCGCCGACTGCGACCCCCGCGCGGCCGCGCACCTGGCCGAGCGCGGCACTTCGCTTTGGATCACGGGGCGGGAAGGCGCTATCATCGTGCGCGTCCAGGGCGGCCGGGTGTCCGTGCGCGGCCATGCCTCCGGGCGGACCGAGTCGTTCGCGCCCGCGGAGCCGTCTTCGCCGCCCTGAGGGCGCCACGGTGCACCCGTCGCAGCCGACAGCCGGCAAGGAGGTCACCATATGAGTCCAGGGCCGGTGCGCAGGGTGGCGGAGGACGCGCGGTTCCTGTTTGCCGTCACGGTCGCCGCAGCGGCGTTCGCCTACGTCGGCCCGATCAGGGCGTACGACCTGTGGTGGCACCTGAAGGCGGGCGCCATGATCCTGGAGTCCGGCGTGGTGCCGCAGACGGATCCGTTCTCGTTCACGGCCGCCGGCCGGCCCTGGACCTACCACTCCTGGCTTAGCGGGGTCATCCTCTCGCTCGTGTGGCGCAGCGGCGGCGCGCCGGGCATCGTCATCTTCCGGTCTCTGATGCTGGCGGCGGCCCTGGGAGTCTCGTGGATCGCCGCGCGACGGCGGGGCGTCGGGGCCGGGGCGGCCACGGTGTTCGTCCTGACCGCCTGCCTGCAGATGCGCGTGCGCGCCCTGGCCCGGCCGTTCCTGTTCTCGTTCGTCCTGTTCATCCTGTTCGTGGTGATCCTGCAGCCGACGGCCTCGCGCGACAGGCAGGGAGAGGCGGGCGCGCGCCCCGGCGTGGCGGCATTCCTGTGGGGACGCGCCGGGCGCCTGCTCCTGCTGCCGGTGCTGATGCTGCTGTGGGTGAACCTGCACGCGGGCTTCGCGGCCGGCCTGCTCGCCATCGGCGCATACGGTGCGGGCGCACTGGTGGCGCTCGCCGTGCGGCCGAACCGCCCGCCATGCGCCGCCGCGCTCCTGAAGGGGCCGGAGGGTGCGCGGTTCCGGGCACTCCTGGCCGCCGGAGTGCTGAGCCTGATCGTCTGCCTGGCCACCCCGAACTTCACCGGCACCCTCCTGTATCCGTTCCGGCTGACGCGGCAAGTCCTGCTGCTCAGGCGCGTCCAGGAATGGCAGCCCGTGCCGCTTAGCGCGCCCTACACCATCTTCTGGGCGGTTCTGGCGCTCGGGCTCGTTCTGATGGCGCGGTCGGCGGTGATCGGCGCCCGGACGGGCCGGCTGCGCGCGGAGGCGGGGCAGTTCGTCACCGACGCCCTGCTGCTGGCCGGCTTCGCGGCGCTGTCCGCCCAGGCCGTACGCCACATGGCCTGGGTGCTGCTGCTGGCGCCGCCCATCCTCGGCTGGCACCTTGACGCGACACGGCGCGGCGAAGGCCCGCCCGGCCAGCCCCCGGCCGCCCGGCCGCTGTACGCCTATGCGGGCCTCGTCCTGGCCGTCCTGCTCGGCGCCGGACCGTTCCTGAGCAGCGACGCCGCGCACCTGCAACCATCCCGCTACCGGGTGCCCATCAAGGCCTGCGACTTCATCGAGGAGCACCGCCTGTACCTGCGCCCCTACAACACCTATGACTGGGGCGGCTACCTCATCTGGCGGCACTGGCCGCAGATGAAGGTCTTCGTCGACGGCCGTTGCCTCCTCTACGGCGACCGCATCATCGGCCAGACCCTCCAGATCGAGGACGGCGCCGAAGGCTGGCCGCAGGTCCTCCGGTCGCACGACGTCCAGATGCTGATCGTCAACTACAGGAAGCGCGACTGCCGCCACCTGTTCGCCGACGACCGCTGGCGGTGCGTCTACTGGGACGACATCGCGGTGATCGCCCTTCGCGACGATCTGGCGGCGGCCCCCGCCGACGGACTGCGCACGTTCCCGCTCACGAACCCCGCCCTGTCCCCGGAACAACGCCAGGACGCCGACCCCGAGATGGTGCTGGCCGAACTGGACGCCGTGCTGGCGCGCGACCCCGAAGTCTGGACGGCATGGGCGTTCCGCGCACAGACCCTTGTGCGGGCCGGGCGCCCCGACGAGGCACTGTCGGCGGCCCGACGAGCCGTGGACCTGGAGGCATGGCACGCCGAGCCCTGGCGCGCCGTTCGGGACGCCGCCCAGGCCGCCGGCCGAGCCGACCTGGCCGCCGAAGGCGCCCGCAAACTCGCCCGCCTCGCCCCCTGACGCCGGGCGTCCTCAATCGGCAGCCCCGGGCGTCCCGCCCCGCCGCGTGCCCCGCCGGCGTCCCCCCCCGCATGTCGTCCTGAGCGCCGCTCCGGCGGCGCGAAGGATCACGCCGTTCCGCGCGTCGGCGCACCGGCCGTCCTCGCGTGTGCCGTCCCCTATGCAGATGTTTTGTAAATAAATATTTACACGAGATTGAATAAATAGCCAATTGCCGCCTCCCGCCCCATGGGCTATAGTACATCGACATGAAGTGTGCCCCCGGGGCGGAGGGGCCGGGGTGGCGGACTTCGGCATGGGGTGCGGCAGCCCGGCGGGCCGGCGGCGGCAGAACAGCCGCCTCTGCCCCGCGGAGTGCCGTGCCATGTGTCGGTGATCGGCCCTCTTGCTCTCGGGGAGGCGGCCATGGCAGGCACGCATCGGGGACGCACGTCGGCTTCCGTACGGACCGTATCGGCATTCCTCTTCCTCTTCGCCGCGGCC
>JAAYEJ010000068.1 GCA_012728835.1 Candidatus Brocadiaceae bacterium
CACTCCTGCGGAGCCCTGTCCTCCCGAAGGCACGCAGAAGCTAACACGCAACGGGCGGCGACGTCCAGCGCCGGACCACCCCTGGCGCCAAGGCTACCAGAACATGCCCGCGCATTTATAGCTGCGGTAACAACCGGACATTTCTATCTGCCGTGTATAGCGGACATTTCTATTTGCGGTTGACACAAGGCGGGGCGCGCGTTGAACGTCTGAGGGTGTTGCCGTACACTCGCCGGAAGCACTTCGACCGAGTCGATGGGAAGAAACGGGGAAGCTGTATCGCGAGCCGCGGAGGTGCCGGGATGAATCAAGGATCGGTGAGACGGGTTGTGTTGGCTGGCGTTTTGGCGGTCCTTGGGCTTGCCGCGGCCGGCCGGGCGGCCGCGCAGACGGCCGAGGTGCCCCGCGGCTGGAGCCTGGAGCAGGCTGTCCGCGACACCACCCCGACCCGCGAGCGCATCTCGCTGGGCGGGTTCTGGCGATGGCAGCCGGCGGGCGACGACCTGGAGGCCCTGCCGACCGACGGCTGGGGCCACCTGCGGGTGCCGACCCCCTGGCCGGGCGGCCGGCGCGCCGCCGATCCCACCGAGAGCTTCCGGCCGAACCCCGAATGGTCCGCCGAGCAGCTCGGCGCCGCCACGGCGGCCTGGTACCAGGTCGATCTGGCCGTGCCGGCCGAATGGGCCGGCCGCCGGGTCGCCCTGACCGCCGAGTATCTGCATTCGTATGCGGCCGTCTACGTGGACGGGCAGAAGGTGGGGCAGATGCGGTTCCCCGCCGGCGAAGTGGACCTGACAGCCCACTGCCCGCCCGGCGAGACCCGCACCGTGAGCCTGCTGGTGCTGGCCCTGCCGCTCCAGAGCGTCATGACGTCCTTCAGCGACAGCGACATGTCGCACCAGGTGCGCGGGCAGGTGGGCCGCCGCGGCCTCTGCGGCGGCGTCCGCCTGGTCGGCACGCCCCGGGGCGCCCGGCTCGGCCCCGTGCGCGTCGAGACATCGGTGCGAGAGGGGCAGATCACGTTCGATACCATGCTGCATGACGTCGACCCGGCGGGCGCCTACCGCCTGCGCGCGGAGGTGCGGGACGGCGACGGGGTCGTGCGGGAGTTCACCAGCGAGCCCTTCGGCGGGGCGGACGTCGCCGACGGCCGCATCCGCGTCACCGACGACTGGCTTCCCGAGAAGCTCTGGGACATCCACACGCCGCAGAACCAGTATGACGTGACGGTCTCGCTGCTGAACGGCGCCGGGGACCTGCTGGACGAGGCCCTGCCGGACCGGTTCGGCTTCCGCGAGTTCTGGATCGACGGGCGTGACTTCTACCTGAACGGCACGCGCATCTTCCTGTCCTTCACGCGCAGCGGGCCGGGCGGAAGCTACGAGCGTGCGCGGGAGAACCTGGAGCAGCGCAAGAGCGTCGGCATCAACTTCGTGGCCTGCGGCGGGTTCGGCGCGCAGCCGGGCGCGCACACGGGCTTCGAGGGGGCGTTGCGCGCCGCCGACGACACGGGCGTGCTCGTGGCGCTCACGCAGCCGCACATGGGGCACTACGACTGGAGCGCTCCGGACGCGGAGGCGACCAACGGCTACGCCGAACACGCCGAGTTCTACACCCGGGTGGCCGGCAACCATCCGTCGGTCGTCTTCTACGCCACCAGCCACAACGCGTGCGGCTACACCGAGGACATGAACCCGGACCTGATCGACGGCCTGGTGGACAGGTCGCGCTGGACGCGCGGCGGCAACTCCGAGAACGCCATGCGCGCGCAGGCCATCGTCAACCGCCTCGACCCTTCGCGCATCCTCTACCACCACGCGGCCGGCAACCTGGGCGTGATGCACACCAGCAACTTCTACGCCAACTGGACGCCCGTGCAGGAGATGAGCGACTGGTTCGAGCACTGGGCCACCGTCGGGGTCAAGCCCGTGCATCTGAACGAATACGGCGTGCCGTATCCCTGGGACTGGAGCATGTACCGCGGATGGTACAAGGGCGTGTGCACCTTCGGCAGCGCCGTCGTCCCCTGGGAATACTGCCTGGCCGAGTGGAACTCGCAGTTCTACGGCACGGCGGCCTACGCCATCAGCGACGCGGAGAAGGAGAACATCCGGTGGGAGGCCGACCGGTTCCGCCGGGGCGTGTGGTGGCATCGCTGGGACTACCCGTACAGGCTCAACCAGGCGCTTCCGGCGCGCGAGGGCGTCTACTCGATGTACTTCACCGACAACTGGCGGGCCTTCCGCACCTGGGGGCTCTCGGTCAACGATCCCTCGGACTTCGTCGGCCAGGTTCCCGAGGCGATCCGACGGAACAACATGCCGCTTCTGGCCTACATCGGCGGCAAGCCGGAGGCCTTCACCAGCAAGGACCACAACTTCGTGCCCGGGGAGACCGTTGAGAAGCAGCTCATCCTCATCAACAACTCGCGCGAGACCGTGACCGCCCAGTGCGAATGGACCCTCGGCCTGCCGCAGGCCGTCGCCGGCCGCCGGACGATCACGCTGCCCACGGGCGAGCAGGAGCGCATTCCGCTCTCGTTCGATCTGCCGGCCGATCTGGCCCCGGGGCAGTACGTCCTGGAGGCCACCGTGGCGTTCGGCACGGGCGAGACGCAGGGCGATTCCTTCGCCGTCGACGTGATGGCGGCCCCGCAGCCGGTGCGCGCGTCCGGCCGGATCGCCGTCTTCGACCCCAAGGGCGAGACGGCCGCCATGCTGACCGGCCTCGGCGTGACGTTCGAGCGCGTGGAGGCCGACGCCGACCTGGCGCCGTACGACGTCCTGTTCGTGGGCAAGGGGGCCTTGACGCCGCACAGCCCGGCGCCCGACATCCGCCGCGTGCGCGACGGCCTGAAGGTGGTCGTCTTCGAGCAGACGGGCGAGGTGCTCGAGCGGCGCTTCGGCTTCCGGATCGCCGAGTACGGCTTGCGCTGGGTCTTCCCCCGCGTGCCCGACCATCCGGTGCTGGCGGGGCTGTCCGGGCCCCATTTCTGGAACTGGAGGGGGGACGCGACGACCCTGCCTCCGCGCATCGAGCACGATCTGGACTACGCGATCACCGCCGAATGGTGCGGCATCCGCGTGCCGCGCGGCTGGCGCTGCGGCAACCGGGGCAACGTGGCGTCGGCCGTGATTGAGAAGCCGGCCTCCGGCGACTTCCTGCCCATCCTCGACGGCGGCTACTCGCTGCAGTACGCCTCGCTGATGGAATACCGCGAAGGGCGGGGGATGGTCCTGTTCTGCCAGACCGACGTGACCGGCCGCACCGAGAGCGACCCGGCGGCCGAGACGCTGGCCGGGAACATCGTCCGCTACGTCTCCGACTGGCAGCCGGGCGCCCGCCGGACGGTCGTCTACGCCGGCGAGGAGGCCGGCCGGGCGCACCTTCAGGCGGCCGGGCTGGAGCCTTTGGCCTTCGACGGCCGTCCGAGTGCCGACCAGGTGCTCGTGCTCGGTCCCGGCGCCCCGGGCCAGGTGGGCAACCGCGCGGCGGCCGTGCGCGACTGGGTGCAGGCGGGCGGTCACGTCCTGGCGCTCGGCCTGACGGGCGACGAGGCGAGCGCGCTGCTGCCCGAGCCGGTCGTCACGCGGCCCGGCGAGCACATCGCCTGCTACTTCTGGCCGTGCGGCGTGGGGTCCCCGCTGGCGGGCGTCTCGCCGGCGGACGTGCACAACCGGGACCCGCGGGAGCTTCCCCTGGTCGTCGGCGGTGCGACGCGCGTCGGCAACGGCGTGCTCGGGCATCTGGGCGCGAACGTCGTCCTCTGCCAGCTCCCGCCCTGGAGGCTCGACTACTCGGGCGAGAAGATGAACATCAAGCGGACGTTCCGCAAGCTGTCCTATGCCGCCAACCGGCTGCTGGCCAACATGGGCGCGGCCGCGGCGACGCCGCTTCTGGAGCAGTTCAGCACGCCGCTGGAGGTCCGCGTCGACCCGCTGGCGGAGTTCCGAGGGACCCTGCGCGTCGAGCGCGACGACCGGGCGGTCACCATGCCCGACGGCTGGCTGGGGCTGGCGCTGCACGATGTCGACGCACCCGCGGGGTGGACCGAGCCGGGGTTTGACGACTCCGCGTGGCGCCCCATCGCCGTGCCGGGCTCGTGGGAGGTCCAGTTCCAGGACCTGGCGAACTACGACGGCACGTTCCTCTATCGCGTGAAGGTCACCGTGCCGCCCGAGGTCGCCGGGGGCGAGGCGTTCCTGGTGCTCGGCGGGATCGACGACGAGGACCAGACGTTCGTGAACGGGCACCCCGTCGGCGCCATTACGCAGGAGACGCACCCGGCCAACTACTGGATGGCCCCGCGACGCTATCGGCTGCCGGCCGGAACCCTCGTGGCCGGCGAGAACGTCATCGCCTTGCAGGTGGAGGACCTGCGCGGCTCGGGGGGCATCATCGGATTCCTGAACGAACCCGAGGTGACGGCTCCCGAAGAGCCGGCCGGACAGCGCTGGCTGAATGGCCTTTACCTGGACGTGCCGGAGGAGTGGGACGATCCCTACCGCTTCTTCCGCTGGTAACCGAGCCGGCGAGAACGGGTCTCGAATGTCGTGTCTTGAGCAGGAGGCGTTGCCGTGATGAGCAGTACATCGTGCATGCGGGTTGTGCTTGTCAGTGCCGTCCTTGCGTTCGGAGTCCCCGGTCTGGCGGCGGCCCAGGCCGAACTGCCGCAGGGAGAGGCCGCCTGGACCCTGGAGGGCGCCCATCGGGAGGCCACGCCTACGCGGGAGCACGTCTCTCTGGGCGGGCTCTGGCAGTGGCAGCCGGCCGGAGAGGCGCTCGATACGGTGCCGACCGACGGCTGGGGCTATCTGCGGGTGCCCACCCCCTGGCCGTCCGGCCGCGACAGCCGGCGCCGGGGTGAGAACTTCCTCCCGAACCCCGCCTGGTCCGCCGACCAGTTGCGCGACGTCACGGCCGCCTGGTACCAGGTGACCGTGCCCATCCCGGCCGAGTGGGAGGGCCGCCGTATCGCGCTCTCCGCCGAGTTCCTCAACTCGTTCGCCACCGTCTACGTCGACGGTCGGAAGGTCGGCGACATGCAGTTCCCGGCCGGCGAGCTGGACCTGACCGCCGTGTGCCGGCCCGGAGGACAGCACGTGGTGAGCATGTTGGTGCTGGCGGTGCCCCTGCGGGCCGTCATGCTGGCCTTCAACGACACGGATGCGGCCCGCGAGGTGGCGGGCACCGTGGCCCGGCGTGGCCTCTGCGGAGACGTCTGCCTGGTGGCGGCTCCTCGCGGTGCGCGCGTCGGCCCGATGCGCGTGGAGACGTCCGTGCGCGAGGGGCGGATCACGTTCGATACCATGCTGCATGACGTCGACCCGGCGGGCGCCTACCGCCTGCGCGCGGAGGTGCGGGACGGGGACGAGGTCGTGCGGGAGTTCACGAGCGAGCCCTTCGGCGGGGCGGACGCCGCCGACGGCCGCATCCGCGTCACCCACGACTGGCTTCCCGATAAGCTCTGGGACATCCACACGCCGCAGAACCAGTATGACGTGACGGTCTCGCTGCTAAACGGCGCCGGGGACGTGCTGGACGAGGCCCTGCCGGACCGGTTCGGCTTCCGCGAGTTCCGGATCGACGGGCGTTACTTCTACCTGAACGGCACGCGCATCTTCCTCACGTTCGAGCGCGGACAGCCCGGGTGGACCTACGAAGGCGCACGGGAGACCCTGGAGGCGCGCAAGAGCCTGGGAATCGCCTTCGGCGCGGTCGGCGGCTTCGGTTGCGCGCCGGGCGACCACATGAGCCTGGACGGAGTGCTCCGGGCGGCCGACGACGTCGGCGTGCTCATCGCCCTGACGCAGCCGCACTTCCGCCAGTACGAGTGGCGCGCGGAAGACTCGGAGCAGACCAACGGCTACGCCCGGCACGCCGAGTTCTACACCCGCGTGGCCGGCAACCACCCGTCCGTGGTCTCCTACGCGACCAGCCACAACGGCACCGGCTATGCGGACGACATGAACCCCGACATGATCGACGGGATCCAGTCCTCGCGCTCGTCCGGCGGCGAACGGAACGCACGCAACGCCCTGAGGGCCGAGGCCGTCATCCGCGGGTTCGACTCCAGCCGCATCGTCTACCACCATTCGTCGGGCAACCTCGGCTCGATGCACACGAGCAACTTCTACTCGAACTGGGCGCCCCCGCAGGAGATGAGCGACTGGTTCGAGCACTGGGCCACGGAGGGCGTCAAGCCCGTCCATCTCTGCGAGTACGGCTCGCCGCTGGGCTGGGATTGGACCATGTACCGCGGCTACTACAAGGGCGAGCGCGCCTACGGCGGCGCCAGCGTGCCCTGGGAGTTCTGCCAGGCGGAGTGGAACGCGCAGTTCTACGGCCCGGAGGCCTATGAGCTGAGCGAGACCGAGGCGGCCAACATCCGTTGGGAGGCCGACAAGCTCCGCCGGGGGGAAGTCTGGAAGCGCTGGGACTACCCGCACATCCTGAACTGGCCCCACCCGGAGAAGGACCGGGTGTTCGCGACGTACGTCACCGACAACATGCGGGCCTTCCGCACCTGGGGCGTCTCGTCCTATGATCCGTGCACGTTCCAGGGGCCGCTTTCCAGGGAGGCCCTTCTGCGCAACAACGGCCCCGTGCTGGCCTACATCGGCGGCCGCCCCGGCGCCTTCACCAGCAAGGACCACAACTTCCTGGCCGGCGAGACGGTCGAGAAGCAGTTGATCGTCCTCAACAACTCCCGCGAGACCGTGACTGCCGAGTGCGAATGGACCTTCGCGCTGCCGAGCCCCGTGCGCGGCCGCCGGACCGTCACGCTGCCGACCGGCGAGCAGGAGCGCATCCCGCTCTCTTTCGACCTGCCGGCCGGTCTGGTCCCGGGGCAGTACGCGTTGACGGCGAACGTCCGGTTCGACACCGGCGAGGTGCAGGACGACGCATTCGCCGTGGATGTCGTGCCGGCTCCCCGGGCCGTCCGGGTCGGCGGCCGGGTCGCCGTGTTCGATCCGCAGGGGGAAACGAGCGACCTGCTGAACGACATGGAGGTCGCATTCGACGTTGTGGACGCCGATGCGGACCTGGCGCCGTACGACGTGCTGGTCATCGGCAAGAACGCCCTGACGCTGGGGGATGCCGCTCCGGGCCTGGACCGTGTGCGGGACGGCCTGAAGGTGCTGATCTTCGAGCAGACGGGCGACGTGCTGGAGAAGCGGTTCGGCTTCCGCGTGACGGAATACGGGCTGCGGTGGGTCTACAAGCGACTGCCGGACCATCCGGTTCTGGCCGGCGTCGGCGACGGGCATCTGCGGAACTGGCGGGGCGAGGCCACCGCAGTCCCTCCCCGCATCGACTTCGTGCGGTCTCCCTACTACATCGAGTGGTGCGGGATCCGCGTGCCGCGCGTCTGGCGCTGCGGCAACCGGGGCAACGTGGCTACGGCTCTGATCGAGAAGCCGGCCGTGGGCGACTTCCTGCCGATCCTCGACGGCGGCTTCTCCCTGCAGTATGCCTCGCTGATGGAATACCGCGAAGGGCAGGGGATGGTCCTGTTCTGCCAGACCGACGTGACCGGGCGCACCGAGAGCGATCCGGTCGCCGAGACGCTGGCGGGGAACATCGTCCGCTACGTCTCCGAATGGCAGCCGTCCGCCCGCCGGACGGTCGTCTACGCCGGCGAGGAGGCCGGCCGGGCGCATCTGGAGGCGGCGGGAATCAGCCCGGCTGCGTTCACCGGCCCTCTGTCGGCGGACCAGGTGCTCGTGCTCGGTCCGGGCGCCATGGCCGATCTGGGCAACCGCGTGGCCGCCGTGCGCCAGTGGGCACTTGCGGGCGGGCGTGTTCTGGCGCTCGGCCTGACGGGCGACGAGGCGAGCGGGCTGCTGCCCCAGCCGGTCGTCACGCGGCCCGGCGAGCACATGCACTCGTACTTCGATGCGGTCGGCGTGGACTCGCCGCTGGCGGGCGTCTCGCCGGCCGACGTGCACAACCGCGACCCGCGCGAGCTGCCGCTGGTCACGGGCGGTGCGACACCGCTCGGCAACGGCGTGCTCGCCCACGTGGGCCCGAACGTCGTCTTCTGCCAGCTTCCGCCCTGGCAGCTCGACTACTCGGGCGAGAAGATGAACGTCAAGCGGACGTTCCGCAAGTTCTCCTACACCGCCACCCGACTGCTGGCCAACATGGGCGCGTCCGGCCGGACGCCGATGCTCGCTCACATCTCGCAGCCGGTCGGCGAGGGCGAACAGCGCTGGCTGGACGGCCTCTACCTGGACGTGCCGGAGGAGTGGGATGATCCCTACCGGTTCTTCCGCTGGTAGGGGCGCCCCCTGCAGGGCGGCATTCGGCGGACGCGGGCCGTTCGGGCGCGCGTCCGCCGTTTCTCACGGCTCCTCGGCGTCGACCTGCCGGGCGCCCACGTACTCCAGAAGCACGATCACCAGGATCACGGCGGCCGCCTGGACCGCCGGCACCGCGACGCGCCAGGTGGAGGACCCGTAGGGGATCGTGGCGCCCGGCGACGTGGCCAGCACCATCAGGCCCATGGTCACGAGCACCATCCGCTCGGTCATGCCCAGTCGCTGGAGCCGGTGGGCGATGTGGTTGCGGTCGCCCTGCATCAGGCGGCTGCCCTTGCGCACGCGGATGACCACCACGCTCAGGACGTCGTAGAGCGGCACGGCGAAGAGCACCAGCGGCACGAGGGCCGGGAACAGCGGGTTCGTGTGCCGGCCCGTCACGAAGGTGGTCAGCGTCGTGGCCACCGCCAGCACGTAGCCGATGGCCATGCTGCCCGCGTCCCCGAGGAACATCGACGCCGGGGGGAGGTTCACCAGCAGGAAGGCCAGCAGGGCGCCGAGCAGAGCGGCCAGCAGGCCGCCGATGAAGAGCTGGCCTGTCTGGAGCGCCACCACGAACATCGCCCCTCCGGTCAGCACGGCAACGAGGCCGCACTGGCCGTCCATGTTGTCGAGCAGGTTGAAACTGTTGACCATCAGGACGATCCAGGCGGCCGTCAGGACCACGTGAAGCCAGGCGGCCGAGATGAACATCGTGATGCGCAGGCCCGGCGCGAAGGCCGCCACCGCGACGGCGATCAGCACCTGCCCGCAGAGCTTGCGGCCGGGCCGAAGCCCCCTGGCGTCATCCCAGAGCCCCAGCAGGGCGTAGGCCGTTGCGCCGCCGAGCACGACCAGCAGCAGGGGAAGGCGCTCGGCGGCCAGTGCGACGTCGGCAGCCAGCGCCGCCGGGGCCGACACCGGGAGCAGGCCGGGGCTGTGGTGCCACAGGTGGCAGAGCAGGCCGCCCCCGAGCACGGGCAGCCCCGTGCCCAGAAGCACCGCCACACCGCCCCCCAGGGGCACCGGGCGCCGATGTGCCTTGCGGCCCTCCGGAACGTCGATCAGGCCGACCCGTGCGGCCAGGCGCCGGATGACCGGAATGAGGGCCAGGCAGACGGCAAAGGCACTGACAAGGCTGACGGCCAGGACGGCGCGCATGCGGGTCTCCCTCCCCAGGGGCGTTCTGCGGGCATTCCAGTGCCTCACGATACGGCCGGTGGTTGCCGAAAGCAAGATACCCGCGACGTTCATGCGACGGGAGTCAGCCCCTCCCATGTGCGCTCGAGCATGGGGAGTTCCTGCTGCCGGCCGGCGGCGTCTACGAGACGTCCACCTTGTCGTCCGGGTTGTAGATGTGCTTGATGAACACGCCGTCCAGCGGGGCGCTGCCCGTGTTGATGACGTTGTGGACCTCGCCCGGCTCCAGGCGGAAGGCGTCCCCGGGCCGGATGTCGTACTCCAGCCCGTCGGCGACGAAGACGCCCGTGCCGCTGGTGAAGAAGAACGTCTCCTCGACCTGTCGGTGCAGGTGCGGGCCGAGTTCCTGGCCGGGCAGGAAGCGGATCAGGCCCCAGTCGATGCGCGGGCCGCGGAAGAGGTACTTCGGCCCGCTCCCCGAGTTCCGGTAGTCCAGTTCCTCCGCGTTGACCTTCTCCATCTCCTCCCCTTCCTGTCTGGAGCCGCTCAGCGGTCGCAGCGCCGGGCCACGCGGAACCAGGCCTCCGCCGAACCGGTGCGACACTCCCGGGCGTAGGCGCGCAGGAAGCGCAGGCGCGTGCGCGGACCCAGGGCGCTGCGCGCGGCGGGCCACTTGAGGACCGAGCGGTTGAGGCGCAGCAGGTTGCCGATGCGGGCCCGCCAGGAGACGACGCCGGGCTCGCTCGCCTTGTCGAAGTCGATGACGAACACGCGGGGGGCGTCCATCGACCCCTGCACGAGCAGGTTGGCCAGGCTCAGATCGCCGTGACGGATGCCCGCCTCGTGCAGGGCCGCCACGGCGGCCGCTGCGGCGTGGGCCAGGCGGCGGCGTTCGGGCGGGCTCAGGGGCGCGTCCTCCGGCGCAGAGCGCAGCAACGAGAGCATGTCGAGTGCGCCGGGGACGATCCTGCTGACGTAGTGCGCGCGCACCCAGGGGCCGCAGACGCACTGGACGCGCACGCCCACCGGCTCGGCGGTCGGCACCCCGCGTGCGTGGGCGGCGATGGCCAGCCGCAGTTCCCGCAGCATGCGGCCCGCGCCCAGGAATCCGGTGCCCAGCGCCGGGCCCAGCAGGCCGCCGTGGGCGTAGAGGCGCACGGCCAGCCCCTCGGGAGGCGCCCAGTCGGGCTGCCAGCGCCAGGAGGTGACGCGGCCCCGCTGGCGCGTGGCACGGCCCGGCAGGCCGGCCAGCGCCCCGGGCAGGTCCACCAGCGCCTGGACGGAGACATCGCCGGCGCACGCCGGGTTCAGGTAGAGGCGGACACGACCGGCCCGGTGTTCGACCAGGCGGACCGAGTCTGTGCCGGCCGGGCCCATGTCCCCAGGTCCCCTCGCGTTGTGCCCCGTCAGCCTTCGGCCGCGCCGCCGGCGCCGGGCAGGGCGGTGTCGTCGCGCACGCAGCGGAACCCGGTCGCCGGGTCGGGCCGGCGGGGGTCCACGGTGTAGCGGCTCGCACACCGGGCGGGCAGCGGGGCGATCTCCTCCTGGAACCATGCGCCTCCGCGGGCGATGACCATCCCCTCGGCATCCGGCCCGGCCCGCCATTCGCTGTCCTTGTAGGCCGTCACGGGGGAGGTAGTCCATTCGCGCGCGTTGCCGATCATCCCTATGCATCCGTAGGGGCTGACCCAGCTCGGGAAGGACGCGGCCGCCATCAGGCCGGCCTGCTCGGGCCGCATGTGGTTGCACGAGGTCTCGCTGAAGACGCGGCCCCACGGGAACCGCCGCCCGTCCACGCCGCGCGCCGCCTTCTCCCACTCGGCCTCGGTCGGCAGGCGGCAGTCGCGCCACTTCGCGTAGGCCTGGGCCTCGGCCAGCGTGACGTTCACGGCCGGCAGGTCCTCCAGCCCCGGCGGGCAGGTGCTGCCCTGCCAGTGGGAGGGGGGCGCCGCCCCGGTGGCGGCCACGTACTCCGCATACTGCGCGTTGGTCACCTCCGTGCGGTCGATGAAGAACGCCCCGACGGTGCGCAGGTGCTCGGGCGTCTCGCCCAGCAGGCCGCACATCTCTGCGAACATCCAGAGTTCCTCCACGTCCTCCAGGAGCGAAGCCGGGCCGTACTGCCGCAGCAGGTCGATGACCTCGGACCTCGGCGTGCCCATGCGGAAGGGGCCCTCCGGCACGTAGACCATGCCGGCGTGCGAGGGTTCCTCCCACTGGGACAGGACGTGCGATGCGCGCTGCGCCCACAAGGTCCCGGGGAACCGCGCGGACAGCTCGGCCAGCGTGGCCTGAGCCTCCTGCGGCGCCCCCCGGCCGTAGTCGTAGACGGCGGCTTCGTAGGTCCAGCGCGGATACAGCGCCAGCGCGTCGGCCGTGTCCGGGGTGCCGGGCTGCCCGTAGCGCAGTACGCCCTCGAGGATGCCGAGCGCGGCCCGGAAGTCGAAGGCATCGCGCCGTTGCCCGGCCTCCTGCATCTGCGTGCGGGCCGTCACGGAGGTGTACGGGGTGCCCTCGTGCGGCGGGATGGCCAGTCGCACGCGGGCCGCCTCGACCGTCCACCGGTCGTCGGGGTAGCGGCGCAGCAGCTCCGCCCAGTGCTGGGTGGCCTGTGCGGCGTTCTCCTCGGTCTGGGCGGCCGTCATCTGGCGGAACAGAACCTGGGCATCCAGCTCGGCCGCCCGGGCGGCCGCCGGGTCTTCGGGAAAGGCCTGCGCCAGCTCCGTGAGCTGCTTGCGAGCCTCCGTCAGGCGCCCGCCCTCCAGGCTGTCCTGGGCGGCTTCCAGGTAGAGAGAGGGCAGTGTCTCACGCGCCTTGACGCTCCAGTCGGAGTCCGCGTAGTCCGCGACCAGCGCCGTCAGCGTGCCCAGGGCGGCTTCGGTGTCCCCGGCGTCGCGCCAGAGAAAGAAGCCCCTCTTGAAAAGCACTTCCGGCTTCTTGTCCGCCGCCAGGCGGGCTTCCTTGCTGCCCGGGTGCTCCCGGGTGATCTGCTCGTAGAGGGCCAGGGCCTCTTCATGCTGCTGCGCCCTCAGGAGCGAGTCGGCCCGGGCGGCCAGCGCGCCCGGCAGGCGGAGCCTGGCCGGGGCGGCGAACTCCGATCCGGCAGGGACCTGCCCGACTGCCAGGCGGTACTTCTCCACCGCCTCCGCATGGTCTCCGGCCTCGGCCAGGGAGGCCGCCCATTCCGTGTAGATGCGGGCCGTCTCTTCCCGGCAGCGCACGGCGATGGCCGTGTCGGAGTAGTCGCGGGCGACCGCCTGGAACGCGGCGACGCCCAGGTCGTAGTTGCCGCGGGCGCTGTAGCTCTCTCGGTCGCGGGCCAGGGCGTCGTTGAAGGCCATCTGCGCGGCCCGCTCGCGTTCTGCCGGACTGGCCGGCCGGGCCAGGCTCGGATCGGCCGGAGCGCCCAAGGTCGGTGCGACGTCGCGCGTGGGGGAGGGCGGCTCGCCGGATTCGGCGGGCAGGTGCCCGGAGCCGATCAGGAAGCCGATCACGCCCACGACCAGGGCAAGGACGACGACGACCAGCGTGCTCTGCAGCAGGGACGCCCGGCCGGGCGCGGTGGGCGCAGGGGGTTCCGGCAGCTTGTAGTGGCGCGCGAAGGCCGAATCCGTGCCGAAGGGGACCGAATCCAGGTGCCCCGTGCGCAGGCACTGCGCGCACCGGTCCAGGTCGTCGATCACGCGCTGCATGCTGCGGTAGCGCTGCTCGGGGTCCCTGGCCAGAAGCCGGGCGACCACCAGGGCGACCTCGTGCGGCGCGTCGGCGTTTGCCTGCTCGACCGGATCGAGGCCCGCCTGGCAGTTGGCGAACAGGTAGCCGATCGCGTGGTCGGCCGGGAACGGCTCCCGGCCCGTGACCATCTCGTAGGCCATCACGCCGAGCGCGAACGCGTCGGACTCCGGTCCGGGCTGGCGCCCCCGGATGACTTCCGGGGCCATGTACTTCGGCGTGCCCTGCAGCTCCCCGAAGATCGACACCATGCTCTCGGCCGCCGCGATGCTCAGGTCGACGAACGCGACCTTGACCAGCATCCGCCCCATCTGGTCCGTGGTCAGGATGACGTCCGAGGGCTTCAGGTTCGTGTGCACCGCCTCGCGCCGGTGGATGGCGCGCAACCCCTCGGCGACCTGCCGCAGTATCTCCAGTGTCTCGTCGGTCGGCAGCGGGGCGTCCTTGATGCGCTCGCTGAGCCGCACGCCGCCGACGTCGGCCACGGCCACGTAGTGCAGCTCGCCTTCGCGCCCGACCTGCAGCGGCTCCAGCACGTTAGGGTGCTCAACCAGCGCGTTGCGGTCGGCCCACTTGTCGTAGAAGTAGCGGCCGAAGGAGGGGTTGCGGCTCAGCAGGGGGCTGACCAGCTTGACGAGCACGGCGGCGCCCGTCTCGGTGTCGCGGGCCCGGTACAGGCTCCCTTCGACGCCTTCCTCCACCCGATCGCCCAACTCGTAACGCCCGACGCGCGTCGGTGTCTCTTTGTCGTTAACCATGGGTGGCTGCCCGGTTTGCGGTGTCTTCGGAACATCCCTGGAACGGTCATCATTCTATGCGACGACCGCCCACAAGACAAACGCTTTCGGCGGCCGGTTGACTCCACCCCAATCGTGCAACTAAGATGCACCCATGGGCGTCGACGTTTCCTCCGAGGCGGACCGATGAGCGCTGCTGCCGACCTGCTGGACCTCTTCCTGGGCTACTGCGTCGCCGAATGCGGGCTGAGCGCCAATACGATCGACGCCTATCGGCGCGACGTCGTCCACTTCCTGCGCGGCATGGGGGCGGCGGACGACAGGGACCTGGAGCGCCTCACGTCCGCGCGCCTGGTCGACTACGTCGAGGCGTGCCGGCGGGCCGGCCTGGCGCCCAACTCGATCTGGCGCCGCCTCGTGTCCGTGCGGATGTTCTACCGCTTCCTCCTCGCCGAGGGGCTTGTGCGGACCGATCCGCTGCACGTCTTCCGCACGCCCAGGCTCTGGCGGAGGATGCCCGACGTGCTCAACACCGACCAGGTCGACCGGCTCCTGGAGGCCCCGCAGGGCGACGGCCCGCTCGGGCTGCGCGACCGGGCCGCGCTGGAGATACTCTATGCCACGGGCGCACGCGCCGGCGAGTTGTGCGGGCTGGACGTCGGCGATCTCAACTTCGAGTACTCCTTCGTGCGCTGCTACGGAAAGCGGATGAAGGAGCGGCTCGTGCCCGTCGGCCGCAGGGCCGTCGAGGCCGTGCGCGGCTACCTGGACCACGGCCGGCCGGCGCTCCTGCGGCGCCCCCAGGAGCCCGCCCTGTTCCTCACCCGCACCGGCCGGCGCCTCACGCGCGTGGCTCTCTGGAGCCGCGTCCGCCACCACGCCCGCGCCGCCGGCCTGGGCAACGCCGTGCACCCGCACACGCTGCGGCACAGCTTCGCCACGCACCTGCTCAGCGGCGGCGCCGACCTGCGCTCCGTGCAGGTCATGCTCGGGCACGCCGATATCTCCACCACCGAAATC
>JAAYEJ010000069.1 GCA_012728835.1 Candidatus Brocadiaceae bacterium
CTTGAGCACGTTTGCCATCCACCACGCCTCCTTTCGGAGACGACAGTAGACGGCAACACGCCTTTCCCTCAAGGTGGCCGGTTTTGAAGTGTTCGGTCGTGGCCGGTTTTAGGTGACCGATGACAGTGGCGCGGCCGCGCTGGTTGTAGCTCTGGTGTTCCTGCTGAGGAACTACGTTGGCGAGCGAATACGGCAGGATGTTAGGGCCACGTACGAGAAGCAACTCGCAGAGCATCGGGCAGCACTGAGCCAGGAACTGGATGGATTCCGCGCACGCCTCCAGCAGGAAGCCGAGAAGCACAGGATGGAGCTTCAGACGCTTGTGAAACAGCGCGAAGCCAGCGCCTGCTTGGCCGAGTTGCTGGAGCAGCGCTACTTCGCGTACGACGCCCAGCACGAGAACGAGTGGCGGGCCCATACGGCTGCGGCCTACTGGAAGCTGATCCCCTGGCTAAGCGCTGATCTCGTAGTGGCGTTGAGCGACTGCTTGGCAGATAATGGTCAGCACAAAGACGATGTTCGGCGTCTTCTGGAGGTAATGCGCCAGGAAACGCAGGGAGAATCCTACGAGCCACTCGACCCGCTGCGCATGATCAACTGGCCGCTCATCCCTGCGAATTTGGACGTCTCCACAACTACTCCACCCACGTCAGGCGGCGGACCCAGCGAGGCAGGCCATCGACAGCAGTCCCCCGAAGCGGAGTAGTCGACTTTGTTCAAGGAGCTTACAGGATGCCATGCGCGAGAGTGCTCGTTGGCGGGGTTTCAGATCAGGTCGTATGATTCAAGGTACTCCTCATACGCAGACCGCCACACTTCGACATGGGCACCAGACTCGTACAGAGGGTCCTCCTGAAACCGCCCATTCAGGTAGGACGCGTTCCGCTCTGCGTCCTGCAACCATTGTAGGACTGCCGCACGCCTGGTGTCCTCATCCATACCGTCCAGTTCGTGTTCCGCTGCTGAGAGGCGCTGCAAGTAATGCTTGCGCGCCTCCGTCACCACGTTGAGATCCTCTTGCCAACCAAGCACTGAACTGGCATCCCGTCCAGCTTGCAGTGCGTCCAGCAGCGGTTCTCCAGCGGGTGTTCGGTCATCCTCAAACAACCACAGGAGGCGTTGGTCGCGCAGCCGCTCGAGGTCTGTTGCCGTCAAGTACTCTGCGATACACGCCGCCGAGAAGAAGCGAGGGAGGGCCCCACCACCCCCTCTCTGTACAAAATCTGCGAAGTTGAGCCTGCGCCCTTTGTTCTCGTAGCCGCCGGCAAACCCCATGGCACCAGCGCCGCGGCACACCATGCCGAACTCGGCTGCGAAGTTGACGAAGACGCCCAATCCCGCATCCTGGCCAAGTACGTGGGAGAGCGTCAGCAGAGCCCTGGCCACCTCTCGGTGCATTAGCCGTCGGGACTCACCACGCGTCTGCTCCAGCACCACGTAGACGCCATCGAGATGCTCGCGTACCGTGAGCTGATCGATAGCAATGGCTATGATCGGGTTGTCCTCGCTTCCGTCGCGGAGCAGGCAGCTGTCGGATATGGCTAACGTGGCAAATCTGGGCAGGTCGACTGTCTGGGACGCCTGCAGACCGGCGTCGATCCACAGCATCACGTCATCGAGGTCGCTGTTGATGTCAGACACTAGGGGCGAAGGTAGTATGAGATGCGAAACTGGGAAACCCACCTGGAATTCAACAGCAGCTTGAGCATAGGGCTGAATCTCTGTTCGACTGGTTGGCAGCCGGGCTGGCCACCGTCCCTCCAGATCGTCGGTCACGCCCCTCACCCACTCAAGCCTCCCCATTTCGTCGCTGTCGTATTCCTCGACCTCCAGGGGGAACCACGGGTATGTGGCAAGGCGAGCACATGTCCGCTCGCAGTCCTCAAGTGGCAGAGCCGACATGTACAGCTGCGGGTCGAAGAACAGAGCACCCGGGTCCTGGATCGGAAGCGCCCGTCGTTCAGCGGATGCGATGTCGACTGCGCTTGCCGCGCAGAGCAATCCACTCACACCCGCGTCTGGAGCAACGTCTCCCCACCGGTAACCGAGGTTGGCGCAGAACACGTTCGGCTCCTTTCTTACTCGGACAAATCGGCGATGAGCGCAGCCCCGGATGAGGGGCGGTCTACCGGTCGCGCCTTCAGGAGCCAATGAATCGATGAGGCCACCCGCGCTGAGACGCCGCACCGATCGCGCACGTGTGGTGGGTCGACCCGGCCGATCAAGTCTTGGCGACCGCCGAATGGGTGCGATCCACTGACCGCCTCGTAGGCGACGATGCCGAGAGAGAACAGGTCCGACCGGAGAGTCAGCCCCGGCCTCCCTGCCATTTGCTCAGGGGACATGTACCCGGGCGTCCCCCATACCCGCCCGTACAGCGTGAGCGTCGTCTTGTCAAGGTGCTTGGCGATGCCAAGGTCTATGAGGAACACGCTCCCATCCCGGGCGACGACTATGTTCTCCGGCTTGACGTCTCGATGGACGATGCGCAGAGCCCACATGGCGTCAATCGCCTGAGCGATGCGCTGGCAGACACGGACGACACGGGACTCAGCAAGCTGCCCGGCCCCGAGGAGTTCGTGTAGATTGGGGCCATCGATGTACCCCGTGAGCGTGTACACACAGTCCTCGCCCCTGATCTGCGTCTGCCCCCAGTCGACCAGCTCGACAATGCTGTCGCACCTTAGGTCCCTCAGGGCTTCGACCTCCCGCTCAACCCGGACCTGGACGTTGTCCCTCCTTGCGTAGACTTTGAGGGCAGCGGGGCTCCCGTCTGAAGCTTCAGCAAGCCAGACACACCCCTGGCCCCCTTCCCCCAGAGAGCGGATTGCCCGAAGCCCCCCGACCGCCGCCTCAATCTCGTCCTGTGTGAGTGGCGGGACGAAGGCCATCACTTCCTGCCTTTGGCTGTCGCTGGAATAACTGCCCAGCGGCCAGTATCTGCGCAGAGATCGCACAGGACACGGAGCCGCGCGAAGTGTGGCTTGATTCCGCGCATACTCCCACCTCCGCGAGCCAGAAGACGAACCGACACACCATCTCCCGGGTCGACCAGTGCGACGCCAACGCGCGCGGACCTGAATGCATTGAGCGACTGCTCAATCCGCACAGTCTCGGAAGCGGGGAAGGCAACATACGAATCGGACGTGTAGGCCCTGTTGTAGCTCGCCTGCTGCAAGGCGTCCCGCCAATCAGTCAGTTTGGCCTCAACCGTCAATACTCTTGTCGGCAGGAAACTCACCCATTCAGTCGGCTCGAACGTTGCCTCGCCGTACTGGCGTAGCAGGCCGGCTTCGACCAAGCCATCCAGGAATCGCTCCTTCAGCGTCTGCCAGTCTATCCAGAAATGCTGGAGCAAGAGGTGCCTGTTCACCCTCCTGCCGGACGCGAAGCGAGCCAGGACCAGCATCTCTGAGCCCGATAGGTTTGACAGAGAGATCGCGAAATCTGCGTCCGTCAGGCCATCGAGACACGGGAACTCAGCGTACGCAATGTCGACGGAACGGCGGCCCAACGGGAACTCCACGGTCATTACGTGCGGGGAGGCCAGATCGACCACCTCGGACATCGCATCCTTAAGGCAGTCAACAAGCGCCGATTCTGATGGGAAAGTGGCGGTCCTCACAGTGTCTAATCCTCCCATGGGCCGGGAAAGCGTCCACCAGCTCTATTCAATGATACCACGTACTCGAAGGTGAACGCACCTTGCGACAGCGGATCCTCCTGGCCAGCGGGTCTACCATGTCCCTCGTGCGCTCGTCTTGGGCCAGAGCACCGTCACCCGCCCTCCTCGCCTGAGCCGCAGCCCCTGTCCAGTCAGGCCCGTGGCAGCATCCTAAGGTCTCTATCCGGGATGTCAATGGTGAGTCTCCGACATGGTGGCACTTGCGCCAGACCAGCTGCTGCCGCAGCGCGGGTGTTGGCTCGGCGCGGGGGGCCAACGCCCAACACTTGGGCCTGGTCACTGCGCTTGTCGCTCGTCGTCTGCCCCTCCCGCGCTGGGTACATGAGCAGTCAGGCCTGGCAACGCCTTCAGCGCACCGGCAACATCGAGGAGGGTCGGGTCGGTGTATGCGTTCATGGTGAGGTCGAGGGAGGAGTGGCGCAGGGCGGCTTGGGCGGTGCGGGGCGCCACGCCGTTCTTGCTGAGGTGGGTGCCGAAGGTGTGGCGGAGGGCATGGAGGTCGACCGTGCGGCCGCGCTCGTCCTCCTTCGAGATGCTGGCCGCAGCCAGGTCCAAGTTGAAGCTCTTGATCAGGTTGCGCGGCACCGCGAACAGCGGCTCCTGCTCCGACAGGTTCAGCGGTAGGGGAGTACCGACCTCTTCCGCCTCGACCCGCAGGGCCTCGAGCTTCTCGCGCAGCCAGTCGCGCAGGTCCTCGACATGGCCCGCAGGGGGATCCGAGTTCCTTGCTCCGGTCATCCCGCTGGAGACGTGCGTGTGGCCGGAGCGGTCGGGTCAGTCCGCTTCCGGCACCAATGCAGCGAGTATCAAGGGGGTGGACAACCGGGTCAACTGCTCGACCACGTCCCCGTAGACCGCGCTGGCGGCCTGCGTTTCCGCCTTCGCATCGGCCGACGACGTCTCCACGAGCCGGTTCGGCGGATACCAGTTCGCGGCGAGTTCGCCGCGCGAGTAGCGATGCACCTGCTGCCACTCCCAGAGCAGGAGAAGGGCCAGATGCCAGTTGCCCGGGCTTTGCACGAACTCGACGGCACCCAGCGCCCGGTAGTCGATCTGGTGCTGTTCCAGCACGCTGCTGTCGGGATGGCCGCCGATCACCAGGCTGCGGATGTTGTTCAGCGCGGCACGCGTGGCCGCCGGATCGTTGCCGGCCCGGGCGCCTTCCGGACCGCAGATCGTCTCCACGTGCGGCCGGGCCGCATCGAGGATGGCGCCGACCTGACGGAAGAACCGGTTGTGATCCGGCACCCAGGAGAGGAGCTGGTTGTAGCCGGCCATGGCCCGGCCTTCCTGCACAACGTCGTCGAGCTGCAGGCCCCAGTCCGCGGCCGAGAGCAGCGCCGTCAGTGAGGTGCTGAAGCCGGCGACGACCTGGTTGGAGACCGAATTGCCCGCCACGGTGAGTGCGTTGGCGAGACGGTCCACGACGAAGATCCCCGTGGCGGTTGTGAGCCGGAGGCGCAGCAGGTCGTCCGGCACGGCGCCGAAGATGCCGATCGCGTCGCGGCCGTACGAGGTCACCACCGCCATCGCCGCGTCATAGGCGGCCGTGCTGGTGTTGCGCGCGCGCAGGTCGTCGGCGATCTGGCGGTGCCGGGAACCCTCACCGTTGCCGAAGAAGAGCTTCGTGCTGGCCTTCAGCGGCGCCAGCAGGGCCACGGCCTGGGCCTCGCGCTCGTAGCCTACCCAGTTGCTCGGGAAGACCCAGACGGTCGTCTCACGCTGCGCGTCATCGCCCTGTTGGAGGACGATGTCCAGCGGCAGCGGTCCCCGGGTCTCCACCAGGGAGGCATCGATCGCCTCCCCCCAGTCCACGGCCGTCAGGTAAGGGAACACGGCGGTGCCCGGTCCCGTCCGATCACGGCGGGCCAGTATAACGCCTTCCGGGCTGAACACCTCGACCTGTTCCCGCCGATCCAGCGAGAGGATGTGGAAGGTCTCGATGTCCGGGGGCAGGATGAACACGTTGTCGCTGGCGGCCGTGATGCCGTGCGACCGCTGCGTGCCCCCGAACAGGATGGCGGGCGGCGTCTCCGGCAGGGGCTCGAGGCGGACATAGGTGTTCGAATCGCGGCCCCGCTCCAGCCATTGCTCGGCCCGGAAGAGCCATTCGCGGCCGTCCGCCGCATCCCGGACCCGGAGGCCGACCACGTGCCACCCGGGGTTCTTCCGGGCATTGTCGTGGCGCAGCACGGCGAACGCGACATCGGGCACGGCGGGTTGGTCCGGAAGGGTGAATGCGTCCGTGGCGCCCCGCTCCATGGGATCGGTGTTCATCACGACGTGGCGCGCCGCCGTCAGCAGCATGTCGCCCGTGCCCCACCGATCCCCGTTCTCGTCCGGCGCACTGATCAGCGCCAGCCGGACCTCGGCGTCGGTGCCGGCCCGGTCCAGGTCACCCGTGACGACTTCGACCTCGTAACTTGTTGTCCGACCGGTATCGAACGAGGCGGGATAGGCGGTGCCGAACAGCGCCCGACCCACACGGAGTGTCCGCGTCACGCTGCCCTCAAAGCCCTGCACGTCCGTCACCGTCAGCGTAACACCGATGGGGCCGCCGTCGCCGAACGTGCGAACCGGCGCCCGCGAGACATGGGGCACGCGTTCGCCGAAGTCCCAGCTGTAGCGGAACAACGGGTATCCCTCCGGATCGCGGGACCGTGCGGGGTCGAATCGGATGGCCGGGTCCCAGAAGCGGTCTTCGGCCGGGTCGACGAGGCCGAAACCGGCCACGGGCGGCGCGTCGCCGGGCCTGCGCTGCTCCCGCAACGGTCGCTCACCCCAGCGTCCGTCCCGGGTCGCGACCGGCCCTTCGACAACCGCGAGCGTAAGCTCCTCCCAGACCGGTTCCGCCGGTTCCACGCGTACGGGCGGATGCTGCACGTCCACGGCGCGCTCGCGAGCGTCGAGCGGCGGCGCCAGGCCGAGGTTCGGCGACGGGCCGAACCCGATGCTCGCGACCTCCCCTCCCGCTCCAAGCCGGGCCGTCAGCAGTTCCGGGTGCGAGGTCAACGCCTGCACGTAGCGGATGCCTTCCGGGAAAGGGTGGGAGAAGGAGTCCGAGGAACCGGCAATCGCCGCGCCGCCGTCGGCCAGCGGCACGATCGCATGGCCGTAATCGTCGGAGTGCTCGCTCTGGGCCCCGCTCTGGCGTTTGGCCCCGAGCACGCGCACCCAGTCCACGGCCCCCGCCGCGCTCAGCCGCGCGACGACGGCGCCCCAGTTCCAGTGCCCTTCGTCCTGCCCCCAGTGGCTCGTCGCGCCCGTCAGGAACAGCGCCCCGCCGGACACCGCCAGGTCGCGGATCTCCGTGATCATCCCGTAACCCGTGTCCTCGGTCAGCATCGTGCTCCACGCCACGGCCGGTTCGTCGCCCCCGGGCGTCAGGCACACCACAAGGGCCTCCTGCGAACTGGTCGCGGTCTGCGTGCTCCTTAGTTCATAGGTGGCTCCGAAGAACAGCGACCCCCCGCCCGCGGCCAGCGCACGGTATACCAGGCCCCGGCCCACCCCGTGGCCTGCGTGGCAGGCGAACGGCTGGGGGACAACGCGCCACGCGCCCAGCAGGTCGCCGTCGGCGCCGATGCCCAGCACCAGGTCCGGCGCCGTGCCGAGCCAGACCGTCCCATCCGGCATCCCGGCGAGGTCCGCCCTCTGCCGGAGCACGTTGATCGACCCCCGGCCGAGACTTCTCAGCCGCCGTGCCCAGACGGCCCGCGGCGCCGCCCCTTCCAGCCCGGTCAAGCGCGCGACGATCAGGACCGGTTCCTCCCCCGCGCCCGGGCGCGACATGGCCAGGCGCGTCGTGCCGACCACAATCAGATCGCCCGACGCGTGGAGCAGCACGTCTGTGAAACGCACGATGTCGTTGAAGGCCAGGGCGCGCACCACCGATCCGTCGCCGGACAGGAGCAGGAGATGGTCGCGCCACGCCAATGCATACGACGCGGCCGATCCAGGCGGCAGCGTGCAGATGTGAGCCCACCCGCCATGCCGCGCATGGCCGGCGTCGTCGGCGGACGGGCGGCCGGGCGGGTCCGTGATGTACTCGTGCGACCAGACGACGGAGCCGTCCGGCCCGACCAGGCCCAGCGCCACGTCGGCCGGCGGCGTGCCCTCGGGCATCGGATCGCCGACGAACGCCGCGACGAGCACGCCGTCCCCGGCGCCCGGAGAGATGTCGGTGCCCACGAGGTGACCGGCCGGCGCCGGATGGACGCCGGGCTCGCGGGACTGCAACTCCTGGCGGCCCGTGGTGAAGACGCGCATCCACGTGGACCCGCCCGGTGCGTCGGCCAGAGCGGGCGCTGCAAGCAGGCCTGCGGCCGGCAGCATCAGAAGCCATCTGAGCAGCGCCTTCCGGAATCCGGCAGCCGATCCCACGACTCCCCATCCGTCTCTCCGCGCACCACTTCTCATGACGCGCCTCCTTGACGGGCCGGCACTCACTCGCAGCCGGGCGCTCAACTGTCGCGAACCTTCCGCTACAACGCCGCCGATCACATGCTTTCGCATCGAGGAGCACTGACCATGCGGTCTGCTCCTGCGCATCCTCCCTTTCGCATGAGGCGGCGCCGCATGTCAGAAACTCCGACGCCACAGCCGGGTGGAAGGGGGCGCTCTCATGGAGAGAATCTTAGCTGATGCGGGTTGCAGACATCAATGGGGCGACGCGGCCGCGGCGACGGAGCCAGCCACTGGCTGGAGGGCGAAGATGACGCACGTCAGAGCCCTCATTGCCGGCCCTGTTGCGGCACCCGGCAAAGCTCAGGGGCCCGGAGCGGGCGGCAGGCAGGCATCGGCGCTTCGGGAGTCCCGCACTCCTTCGCAGGTCATCCCGAGCTTGCTGCAGAAGGCGCCGCTCGCCGTCCGGTCGAAGGGATCGACCGGCGACGGGCAGTCATCGATGAGCCTTTCTGCGCTGTGGTTCCCGCGGCCGTGCCTATGAGTTAGAATGGCTGCGCACCTCGGGGATCGTGTGAGATGAACGTCGGCAACATGGAAGTGCTTCCGATTGAATGCGGGGGTTTCCGGCTGGATGGGGGCTCCATGTTCGGCGTGGTCCCCAAGGGACAGTGGGAACGGCATGCGCCGGCGGATGAAGACAACCGCATCGCGATCGCGTTGCGGGCGATGCTGGTGCGGGCCGGGCCGGACGTCATCCTTGTCGATACGGGCATCGGCGAGGATCTTCCCCACAAGATGCGCGATACCTACGCGGTGGATCATGAGGACTCCTCACTCGCCCGATCGCTGAAGGAGGCAGGGCTGGGCCTGGCGGACATCACCCACGTCATCCTGACTCACCTGCACTTCGACCACGCGGGCGGCGCGACCAGGATCGCCCCCTCGGGGCGGATGGCCCCGACGTTCCCGAACGCGACCTACTACGTGCAGAGGAGGCAGTATGACTGGGCCGTCGCCCCCGAGGACTACGACGGCGCGAGCTACCTCCCGGAGAACTTCGCCTCCCTGAAGGAGAAGGGCTGCCTCGAGCTTCTGGACGGCGAGGCGGAGATCGCCGCAGGGGTCACCGTGGTGCCGGTGCACGGGCACACGCCGGGGCAGCAACTGGTGGAGGTGTCGGCGAAGGGCGAGTCGCTGCTGTACTGCGCCGATCTCATCCCGACGACGGCGCACGTGCACGTGCCCTGGATCATGAGCTACGACCTCGAGCCGCTTGTGACGGTGCGTGAGAAGCGGGCCCTTCTGGAGGTCGCGTCGGCGGGAGGATGGACGCTCTTCTACGAGCACGATCCGCGGGTCGTGGCTTCGGCCGTGGCGAAGACCGCCAAGGGCTACCGGATCGCGGAGCCGATCGTCCGGGCGCACTCCGCAGCCGGATGAAGTCCTTGGGGCGGCCGGTTGGCGAGTGCCGCGTGTGCTTGCGCGAGGCGGCGGCGCCTGGGATACTCGCACGGCGCAGGAGCCCCGGCCGGGGGCGCAGTTGCCGCCGTACCTCGTGCCCACACGCAGACGGAAGGAGCCGCAGAAGTGACAGACCTGAGGACTGCATACATGGGCCTGGAGCTGGCCAACCCCATCATCGTCGGGAGCTGCGGACTGACGGGCAGCGTCCGCGGGGTCGAGAGGTGTGCCGAAGCGGGAGCCGGCGCCGTGATCCTCAAGTCCATCTTCGAAGAGCAGATCGCGTACGAGGTGGACGCGGCGATGGCCGCGAGCGCCGACAGCATATGGCACTCGGAGGCCATTGCATACGTGGCGAACTACACCGAGAAGGGCTCGGTGGGCCGGTATCTCTCGCTCATCTCGGATGCCAAGAAGGCGGTTGACATCCCGGTCATCGCGAGTGTCCACTGCGTCTCCGCCGAGATATGGGCCGACTTCGCCGCTCGGGCGGAGAACGCCGGGGCCGACGCCCTGGAGCTGAACGCGTTCATCCTGCCTTCGGATCCGCAGGTCGACGGGGCGTCGATTGAGGGGGTCTACTTCGACGTGGTCAGGGCGGTGACCGAGAAGGTGTCGATCCCCGTGGCCCTGAAGCTGGGCAGCTACTTCAGCGGGCTGGCGAACGCCCTGTGCAAGCTGGGCGACAGTGGAATCGGGGCCGTGACCTTGTTCAACCGCTTCTTCGCGTCCGACATAGACACGGAGAAGCTGGAACTCTCGGCAGCCCGGAGCCTCAGCGACGCGAACGAGTACCTGCTGCCCCTGCGGTGGGTGTCGATCCTCCATGGCCGAATCGGGTGCGACATCAGCGCGACCACGGGCGTCCATGACGTTCAGACGATCGTGAAGCTCCTGCTGGCGGGTGCCGATACGGTGCAGGTGGCGTCCGCCCTCTACAAGCACGGCATCGACTACCTGGCCAGGCTGGTGGAAGACCTGCGGGCCTGGGCGAGCGCCCACGGCTTCGCGGCGATCGACGACTTCCGGGGTATGCTCAGCCAGAGGAACGCGGCGAATCCAGCCGCCTACGAGCGTGTGCAGTTCATGAAGTTCTCCTCGGGCATGGAGTGACCGCCGCCCGAGCCGGCGGGCCTAACGATCGGCGAGGGGTATGTCCAGTTCCAGGCCGCCGGGCGTGAGCGTGGCCTGGACGGTCCGGCGCCGGCCGTTGTGCTCGGCCCGGACCTCGTAGTCGCCCAGGAACCCGCGGACGCGCAACATGCCGTCCGCTCCGGACGTGCCGGCCGCGTTGGTCCACCACCGGTTGAACACCAGGTCCTCATAGACCCGGCCGGCGGGCTTCAGGGTCCAGTCCGTGCGGATGATGGCGCGGTTCGGCTTCCAGTGCCAGCCCTCCCAGAAGCCCCATTGGGTGATGGCCTCGACGGCGGGGTGGCTGAAGGCGACGGTGAGGACGTCGCGGAGGAAGTCCGCCTGGAGTTCCTCGTCCTCGCCGGGGTCGATGTCCAGTTCGCTCAGGCGCAGCGGCACCTGGAACTCCCGGTAGAAGCCGTCCATGATGGCGTACATGTCGGCCGGCGGCGTCAGGGACACGGGGCCGAAGTGGGCCTGGAAGCAGATGCCGTCGGCGGGCGTGCCCTGGCGCGCCAGCATGCGGATGAACTCGGGGTAGGCGCGGCGCTGGTAGCTGCCGGTCCGGCCGCCGGCCAGGACGGTGGCCTCGTTGACGTAGATGGGGATGCCGGGCGCCTCTTCGCGGGCGATGCGGATGAGGTCGGAGTAGACCTGCGTGTCGTAGACGTCCTCCATGCGGGTTCTGCCCCATTTGGCCACAGGGTGCGTGATGTCCCACGACCGGACCAGTCCCTTCGCGGCCCTCACCTTGCCGCGGACCAGGTTGTAGAACTCCTGCCTGAAGGCCTCCTTGTCGCCGTCCTTCGCCTTCTGCAGGCCCTCGTAGACGGGGTTGCCGGGGGCCGGGCCCGCCGCGCAGATGAGCCAGTGGCCGTAGACCGGCAGGTGATTCTCCTGGGCCCAGCGCAGGCCGGCGATCGCTTGGCGGGCCCTGGGGGAGTCGGGATCGGTCCAGCCGCTCTCCTTGAGCTGCCACTCCGGCGACACCTGGTTGAACCACTCCAGCAGTTGCGCGCGGTAGCGCGTCCGCTCGGCCGCCTTGAGGCGGCCGAGGTCGCCATCGCCGGGGACGAGGATGTGGCCGGCGGCCGTGCCCCAGAGGAAGGAGTGGCGCCTCATGCGGACGTCGACCCGCGCGCCCTCGACCGGGCGCCCCTCCGCGTCGGTAACGCGGATCGTCATGTCGGCCTTGCGGTGCCTCTCGATGCGCTCCTCCGCCTCGCGTCGCCACGGGGCGTCCGGCTCGCGCCCCTCGTAGGTGATCCTGGTGAACGGCAGGCGGGAGATGTCCGCGTCGGGGCCGAGGTTCAGGAGGCGGACGTCGGCGATCTCGATGACCTGCGGCGCGACGTTCAGGCGGAAGTTCAGGAAGAAGGCGACCTCCGCCGGGTTCCGGAGCCTCGTCACGCGGCCGGCGTAGCAGAACGCCCGCCACTCCGGCCCCGCGACGACCGCCCGGTACAGGGGCCGGTCGGCCGTGCTCCCGCGCTCTTCCAGCGTGATGGCGGTAGTGCCGCTGGACTCCTCGTTGGCCGCCCGCAGTGTGCGCATGCTGAACGAGAGGACGAGGACGTCGCCCGCCGCGATGGGGCCGCCGACGGCGGCCTGCAACTGCGCGTCCCACGTGTTGCCCGGCTCCTGGCGCAGGGTCTCCACCCGCAACGCCTCGGCAAACGGCCGGCCCTCGACCGGCACGCGCTCAACCTTCAGGTTGCCCGGGAACCGTCCGCGGGGGGCGAACGCTGAGAGTGCGTCCTCGGGCAGGAGGGACGTCCCCGCGGGCAGTGCGTCGCCGTTGTCCGCCGCCTGCAGAACCGTGAGCGTCGCCAGCACAAACAGCAGTGTGTTCATGGGACCTTGCCAATCCGAACGGAGCCGGTTCACAACCTCATGTGCAGAATACACTTTGTCCCGCTTCGGATCAACAACGAGACGGCCGATCCGACGGAGTGGGCGGCGGAGGGACGCCGGCCGGCCGTTGACAGCGGTTGCGCCGGGGGCATAGGCTGGATGTGCTGCGACACGGGCCGTGACGGGGGCAGGGCGGAAGGGCGGGCCGAGCGCGTCCGAGACTCCGCCGGCCGACACTCTGGGGGCGCAGGCGGAGGGCCGAGGCGCCACAGCACTCTGAGGGCCGGCGCAGCGGAGGGAGGCAAACGGATGAGCGAGGAATGCAGGTGTCCCGTGACGGGCAGGACGGGCGGACGGCCGGTGGGCGGAGGCCCATCGACCCGCGACTGGTGGCCGAACCAGCTTAACCTGAAGACGCTTCATCAGCACTCTCCCATGGGCAACCCGTTGGGGGAGGGGTTCAACTACGCCGAGGAGTTCAGCAAGCTCGACCTGAAGGCGGTGAAGGAGGACCTCTACGCCCTGATGACCGACTCGCAGGACTGGTGGCCGGCCGACTACGGTCACTACGGTCCCCTCTTCATCCGGATGGCCTGGCACAGCGCGGGCACATACCGGATGGGCGACGGCCGCGGCGGCGCGGGGTCGGGCAGCCAGCGTCTTGCCCCCCTCAACAGTTGGCCGGACAACGTGAACCTCGACAAGGCGCGTCGCCTGCTCTGGCCGATCAAGCGGAAGTACGGCCGCGCGATCTCCTGGGCCGACCTCCTGGTCCTGGCCGGCAACTGCGCGCTCGAGTCGATGGGGGTCAAGACCTTCGGTTTCGGCGGCGGTCGCGAAGACGTCTGGGAGCCGGAGGAGGACATCTACTGGGGAGCCGAGAGCGAGTGGCTGGGCGATAAACGCTACTCCGGGGATCGGGAACTCGAGAACCCCCTGGCCGCCGTGCAGATGGGGCTGATCTACGTGAACCCGGAAGGCCCGAACGGCAACCCGGACCCCATCGCCTCCGGCCGCGACGTGCGCGAGACGTTCGCGCGCATGGCCATGAACGACGAGGAAACCGTAGCGCTCGTGGCCGGCGGGCACACCTTCGGCAAGTGCCATGGTGCGGGCGACCCGAAGCTCGTGGGCCCGGAACCCGAGGCCGCGCCCCTCGAGGAGCAGGGCCTCGGCTGGAAGAGCCGCTTCCGCAGCGGCAAGGGCGGCGACACGATCGGCAGCGGCATCGAGGGCGCCTGGAAGCCGAACCCGACCCGGTGGGACATGGGCTATCTGACGGTGCTGTTCAAGTACGAGTGGGAGCTGGTCAAGAGCCCCGCCGGCGCGAACCAGTGGCTGGCCAGGGACGTGGCCGAACAGGACATGGTGGTCGACGCGCACGACCCGTCGAAGAAGGTCCGGCCGATGATGACCACTGCCGACCTCTCCCTGCGCTACGATCCGATCTACGAGCCGATCGCGCGGCACTACCTGGAGCACCCCGAGGTGTTCGCGGACGCCTTTGCCCGGGCGTGGTTCAAGCTCACGCACCGCGACATGGGCCCCCGGTCGCGCTACCTCGGTCCGGAGGTGCCGGCGGAGGTGCTGATCTGGCAGGATCCGGTGCCCGCCGTCGATCATGAGTTGATCGACGCCGGCGACATCGCCGACCTGAAGGGCAGGATCCTTGCCTCCGGCCTGTCCATCCCGACGCTGGTCTCGACCGCCTGGGCGTCCGCGTGCACGTTCCGCGGGTCCGACAAGCGGGGCGGGGCGAACGGGGCGCGCATCCGGCTGGCGCCGCAGAAGGACTGGGAGGCCAACGAGCCCGAGAGACTGCAGGGCGTGCTCCGGACGCTCGAGGGAATCCGCGCGGAGTTCAACGCGGCCCAGGCGGGCGGGAAGAAGGTCTCCCTGGCCGACCTGATCGTGCTGGGCGGATGTGCGGCCGTCGAGCAGGCGGCGAGGAACGCCGGGCACGACGTGACGGTGCCCTTCACGCCCGGGCGCACGGACGCCTCCCAGGAACAGACCGACGCGGAGTCCTTCGCCGTGCTCGAACCGAAGGCGGACGGATTCCGCAACTACCTCCCGGCGAAGTACTCCGTGGCGTCCGAGCACCTGCTGGTCGACCGTGCGCAACTGTTGACGCTGACCGCGCCGGAGATGACGGTCCTGGTGGGCGGCCTGCGGGTCCTGAACGCCAACTTCGAGCAGTCCTCGCACGGGGTCTTCACGAAGAGGCCGGAGGCGCTGACCAACGACTTCTTCGTGAACCTGCTCGACATGCGCACGGAGTGGAAGCCCATCTCGGAGGCCGGCGACGTGTTCGAGGGCAGGGATCGCGCGACGGGCGAGGTCCGGTGGACCGGCACCCGTGTCGACCTCGTCTTCGGCTCGAACTCCCAGCTCCGGGCGATCGCGGAGGTCTACGCGAGCGACGATGCCGGGGGGAAGTTCGTGCACGACTTCGTGACCGCGTGGAGCAAGGTCATGGATCTTGACCGCTTCGACGTGGCCTGAAGGGCCCGGGCCGGTCTTCATAGGCCCAATGCCGGGCGCTCCGTGCTGTCGGCAGGACGCCCGGCCGAGGGCGGGGTTGCGGGAGGGGGCCGGGTCAGCCGACCGGGCCCTCTTCGCAGCCGTTCCCGAAGGCCACGAGGGTGGCGTAGGCGGTGAACCCGGCTCCGAAGGACAGGAGCATCCCGAGTTCGCCGGGCCGCGGCCGACGCAGGTCCAGGATGCGGCGCAGCACGAAGAGCACGGACGGCGAGGACATGTTGCCGAACTCCCGGAAGACGTCATAGGAGTCCTGGAGGTCGCCCCGCTCCAGGCCGAACACGTCGGCCACGCGGTCCAGAACGACCGTGCCCCCCGGATGGACGGCCCAGTGGGCCACGTCCGCGATTGTCAGCCCTCGGCGCTGCAGCAGGCGGCCGGCAACCTGCAGAGCCGTTCGCGCGCCGATGGCGGGTACCCGTGCGCTCAGGCTGTTGCGGAGGCGTCCGTCCTCCCAGCGGTATCTGAGCGCCTCGCGATGCTGTGGGAAGACGCCGCCTTCCGAATCCAGGAGGCACGCCGGCCCCGTTGTGCCCGAGCGGTCCAGTACGGCGGCAGCGGCTCCGTCGGCGAAGATGCAGTTGCTGACGACCAGATCCGGGGCGGCGCCCATGAAGAGCGTGGCGCTGCAGACCTCGAATGCGACCGACAGCACGGGGCCTCCGCGGGCGAGCGCGGCAGCGGCGCAGTCCAGATTCGGCAGTGCGCCTCCGCAGCCCATGCCCATCAGGTCGAAGACCCGCACGGACTCTTCCAACTGGAGGTCTTCGACCAGGTACGAGGACATCCCGGGACAGATGTAGCCCGTGCACGTGTTGGTCACGAGTGCGCGCACTTCCTCGGGTTCCACCCCTGCCTGGCGGAGGGCGTCCCGGCCCGCGGCGGCGGCGATCCGCCGCCCGAAGCGCTCGAAGCGGCCGATCAGATCGTCCTGATCGGCCCGGGCGACGTCCATCGGGCTGTCCATGCCGATGTAGCGTCCGCGGCCCGGCCCGTCCAGGAGGATGCGCCGGTACAGCTCACGCTCCTCCGGCTCCAGCTCATAGCAGGAGTCGTAGCCCTCATAGGCCTCCTGCTGAGTGACGTACAGCGGTGGATTGGCCGTCGTCAGCGAGCGAATCACAGCGTTCATGGGCGGCCCTCTGTGCCGGTATTTCCCCTGCCTCCCCGTACAATGGAGTATACACGTGCCCAAGGGGCCGGACAAATGATCCCGCGCACAGGCCCTCAGCGTCGGAGGCCGCCCGCGTCTTGCCGCCACCGGGCGGATTCGACGATAATGCGCGGAGGGACGTCCTTCGAACGGCGGGGGCGTCGGCAGTCACGTGCGCGTCAGCGGGGGCCATCGGATGCGCGCTGAGGGCGATGTCCTCATCATCGGCGCCGGCCCCGTCGGGCTGACGCTGGCCAATCTGCTGGGGGCCGCGGGCATTCCCTGTCTGCTGCTCGATCGGCGCACGGAGACCCCGCTGCAGTCGCGGGCCATCGGAGTGGCGCCGCCCTCGCTGGCGATCATGGAGTCGGTCGGCTGCCTGGAGGCACTGATGGGGCGGGGCGTTCCGATTCGAGACGCCGTGGTCTGGGACGGCCGCCGGACGCGGGGGACGCTCACCTTTCGCCACCTGCCGGGACGCTACCCTATGGTGCTGGCGGTGCCGCAGCGGGAGACGATGCGAATCCTGGAGGACCGCCTCCCTGCCTGGTCGTGCGTGTGCTACCAGGACGGCATGGAGTTCCTGGGGCTGCGGGATGCCGGGCCTCGTCCGGAGATCCGGCTCAGAGACCTGAGGTCGGGCCGCGAGTCCACCGTGGCGCCGTCTCTGCTGATCGGATGCGACGGGCACCGAAGCGCCGTTCGGGAGGCCGCCGGTTTCGCGTGCGCACGCAAGCGATACCGGACGGCGTTCTCGATGGCGGACTTCGAGGGCGGCCCCTCCATGGGCTCACCGGCCCATCTCTTCTTCACCGAGAAGGGGGCCGTGGAGTCGTTTCCCTTGCCGGGTGGCCGGCGGCGGTGGATCGTGCAGATGCAGGACCTCCGCGATCGTCTGGACGGGCCGGGCCTGGTCGAGTGCGTGCGGGCGCGAACCGGAGCGGACCTGGCGGCGGCGGACGGCTCGGACGTCTCGTGGTTCCAGCCCCAGCGTCAGTGCGCCGGGCGCTTCGCCGCAGGTCGGATCGTGCTCTGCGGGGACAGCGCCCACGTGATGACGCCCATCGGCGGGCAGGGCATGAACACGGGCCTGGCCGACGCCCGGCATGCGGCCGAGATGATCGGGCGGTGGCGGGCAGGGGCTTCATGGAAGCGCCTGTGCGCCGCCTATGACCGGAGGCGCCGGCGGGCATTCCGTTTCGCGGCCGACCGTGCGGCCCTGGGCATGTGGATCGGCACGCGGAAGGGGCCTCTCGCGCGGCCCCGCAGTGCGCTCGTGGCGCGCTGCCTTCGGTCCGAGCGGCTGGCACGGGCCATGGCGATGCACTACGCGATGTTGACGGTGCCCCCCGACGGGCCGGCCCGGTCCGGCCGAACGTGTGGCGGGCGGCGCGATCCGGGGGGCACGGGATGACCCGGCCGCGCTCCCGGATCAGTATCGGCGACTGCCTGGACGCGCCGGCGGCCAAGCGGGTGCTCAACGAGCGGCTGTTCACGGCGATCGCCGCCGAGTACGCCCGCGTCAGCGTCGGGCTGTCGTTCGGACGCGATGCCGCCTGGAAGCGGCGTCTTGTGCGGGCACTGCCTCGCGTGGCCCGGCCGGCGTGCGTGGACATCGCCTGCGGCACCGGGGACCTGACCCGCCTGCTCGCGCGGCGTTTTCCGGACGGGGGCGTGGCCGGGATCGACCTGACTCCCGCCATGCTGGTGCGGGCGCGTGCCGCCACCTGCGAGGCGAACGTGCGCTACGAGGTCGGCGACATGATGAGCCTTCCCCTGCCGGACGCCTCGGCGGACCTGGCCACGGGCGGGTACGCGCTGCGCAACGCCCCCGACCTGCAGGGCGCCATCTCCGAGGTCGCGCGCATACTGCGGGTCGGCGGGCATGCGGCGTTTCTGGAGTTCGTGCACTGGCCCGGCCGGTTGTCCGGCGGAGTCGAGCTGTTCGTGCTGGGGGCGTGGTGCGGGCTCTGGGGCCTTCTCGTGCACGGCAATCCCCAGGTCTACGGGTACATCGCGGCCAGCCTCCGTCGGTTTCCGACCCCGGCGGGGCTGGTTGAGCGCTTCGAGCGCGCGGGCCTTCGGACGGTCAAGATGATCCCCTGTCTCTTCGGCATCATGTCCATACTGCTCCTGCGCAAGGAGCGCTCGCCCTGAAGCGGCAAGCACCACGGTCTGCCGGCTACTTCCCCGACCTGTCCGTTCGGGCCTCCGTGCCCGAGTTGATGGACGACGAATGCTGCGATGCGGACCGGCTTCTGCGCACGGTGGACAGGTTCCCCCTCATCAACCGGCTGCTGACCCGATACCGGCGCGTTCTGCGGAGGTGGCTGCTGGCGGACATGCTGACGGAACCCGGGCGTCCGTACCGGGTCGCCGATCTCGGGGCGGGTGGTTGCGACATTCCGGCGTGGCTCCTGGATGAGGCGTCGCGCCTGGGGCTTCGGGTGTCCGTGCTCGCCGTGGAGGCCGACGCGCGCATCGCCGCCCACGCACGGGCGAGGTGGAAGCGGAAGGCCGGCCTGGAGGTGGTCTGCCGTGACGCCACCGATCCGGCCTCCCTGGGGCCGGTCGACTACGTCATCGGCAACCACTTCCTCCATCATCTGGAATGCGGCCGGATCGGGCGGCTGTTCCGGGAGGTGCTGCAGTTGCCGACTCGCCGGTTCGTCTTCACGGACCTGGTGCGCAGCTACGCGGCGTTCTACGCCCACAGCGTCTTTGCGGCGCTCGTCTGCCCGCGCACGTTCGTGGGCGAAGACGGCCGCCGCTCCATCCGGCGCGGGTTTCGACCCTCCGAGATCGCGTCCCTCCTGAACAGGACGGGGTTGCAGGACCGCGTCCGCGTCTACACGATGACCCCCGCCCGCATCGTCATCGTCGGCGAAGGGGAGGGCCGAAGGCCGGCCCCGGACGCCGGGTCTTCCCGCATGGGACCCCACGCTCCTCGTCAGTCACCGGCAATGCAGTAGAGAAACCGGTCCGAGCGCAGCAGCAGCCGGTCGCCGGACGGGGCAGGGCTCGCGTTGAAGGTGCTTCCGTCCGCCAGGTCGTTGACGGCAAGCAGTTCGAACGTGGGCGACGCGGCCAGGACGAAGGTCTGTCCCTTTCGGTTGAGGTAGAACAGGCGGCCGTCGGCCAGGACGGGGGAGGCATACACCTGGCCCGCTCGCGGCCGGATCGCCTGTTCATACACGATCCGCCCGGTTGCCGCCTCCGCGCAGAACGCCGTGCCGCGGCCCTCGTGCATCCAGTAGAGGTGTCCGTCGTGCACGATCGGCGAGGGCACGTTGGAGCCCCTGGCGCCGGTCCAGAGCCGGTGGGTGGCGGTCACGTCGCCGCGTCCGCCGGCGCGCACGGCGACCGCGGCCGTCCCCGAGCGGCCGCCGAGGCACCAGACCACGTCCTCGTGGGCCACGACGCTGGGGACGATGTACCAGGTGATGTCGCTCGCACAGTTCCACAGCTCCCGGCCGCCGGCGGGGTCCAGCCCCACGACCTTGCCCTGCATGGCCAGGACCAGTTCGGACGTGCCGTCCGGAAGCGTGAGGACCAGCGGCGTGTTCCACGCCTCCCGGATGCCCTGGGCGCGCCAGACCTCCTGGCCCGACTGCCTGTTGAGGGCCACCGCGCACCCGCTCTCGATGCTGGCATTGACGATCAGCAGGTCCTGCCACAGGATGGGGGAGGCGCCCGAACCCCAGGGGTGCAGCTTGCTGCCGACGTCTCGATGCCACAACTGCTCGCCCTGGAAGTCGAAGGCGTAGACGCCCGAGTTGCCGAAGTACACGTAGAGCCGTTCGTCGTCGGCGACCGGCGTGCTCGAGGCGTACCCGTGCGCCTCGCGGATCCCGGGCTGCTCGGGCAGTCGGGGCTGGAGCGTCCTGTTCCACAGGATCTCCCCGGTGTCGCGGTCCAGGCACAGGACGTGGAGCCTCAGATCCTCCTGGGTCCCCGTCGGCAGGCCGGGCACGCCGAAACCGCTGTAACAGGTCAGGAAGACCCGCCGGCCCACAACGACCGGGCTCGACGTGCCCGGGCCCGGCAGGGGGGTCTTCCAGCGGACGTTCTCCGTCGAGCTCCACTTCAGGGGCAGACCGGCGGCGGTGCTGACACCCTGGCCGCCCGGTCCGCGGAACCGCGGCCAGTCCGTGTCCCCGCGTTCCGCCGCCGCCGCGATACTCAGCCATCCGACGGACAGACCCACGAGGGCGATTCGCGCGATCCTCGAGCCCACACCAGCCATGCCGTTTCCTCCATGCGGGGACGGCCGCCGCGTCCGGGTAGCCGGTTCGTGCCGGACGGGCGGCCGGGCCTTCAGCGTAGTGTGCGCGTGCCGGGGTGTCAACCCGCCGGGCCGTGCCGACCTTGTGGACATCGCGAGCCCGCGTTAGGATGAAACGATGTGGAGAGTGCCGTTTCGGCGCTTCGGAGGGTATCTCGTGTGCCTGGAGGATGCCTATGTGCGGTCTGTACGCGCGGAGCCGGGAGTCCGGCCTGAGGCGGGTGTGCGGGTTGATCGTGCTGGCGGCGGCGGCCGTCGGCGCGTCGGTCGGCGAATGCGTCGACTGGCCGCAGTTCAGGGGGCCCGGTCGCGACGGCAAGTCTCCTGAGACAGGCCTGTTGCGGCAGTGGCCCGACGGCGGGCCGGGACTGCTCTGGGCCGTGGACGGCCTGGGCATCGGGTTCTCCTCCTGCGCGGTGGCGGACGGGATGGTCTACACCACCGGGATGGAAGACGGCGTGGGGTACATCTGCGCCGTCGACACCGAGGGACGGCCCATCTGGAAGATGCCGTACGGCGCCGAGTGGACGGGCCAGCACCCGGGCAGCCGGACCACGCCCACGGTGGACGGCGCGCTGCTCTACGTCATGACGGCCTACGGGCGGGTCGGCTGCTTCGACGCGAAGACGGGCGAGGAGAAGTGGGCGGTCGACACGGCGCAGACGTTCGGGGCGCGCACGCTGACCTGGGGACTCGCCGAATCGCTCCTGATCGACGGCGACCGCGTGATCTGCACTCCCGGCGGCCCCGACGCCACGATGGTGGCGCTCGACAAGATGACCGGCCGGACCGTCTGGGTCAGCACGGGCTTGAGCGACAAGGCGGGGTACTGCTCGCCGATCCTGATCGAGCGCGGCGGGCGGCGCATCATCTGCACGCTCACGGGCAGCGCCGTGGTCGGGATCGATGCCGACACGGGCCGACTCCTCTGGCGGTCCGAGCGCAGCGTCCCGTACGACATCCACGCGACGGCGCCGGAGTACTCCAACGGCCGTCTCTACGTGACCAGCGGGTACGGCGGCGTCCGGGGGCAGATGTTCGAGTTGTCTCCGGACGGCTCGCAGATCGCCCTGCGCTGGACCGACAGCAACCTGGACGTGCAGCACGGCGGCACCATCCTGCACCAGGAGAGGGTCTACGGCTCCAGCGACCGCAACCGGCCGGGTCGCTGGCTCTGCCTGGACATCGCCGCGGGGCAGGTGCTTGCGGAGACCCCCGGGGTGGGCAAGGGCTCGCTGTCCTTCGCCGACGGGATGATCTACGCCTACGGAGAACGGGGCGGCGTGGTCGGGCTGGTCAACCCGGATCCTCGCGAGTACGGGCTGGTGTCCTCGTTCCGGATCACCCGCGGCGCGGGGCAGCACTGGGCCCATCCTGCCATAGCGAACGGGCGGCTCTACATCCGCCGCGGCGACGTTCTGATGGCCTTCGACATCCGGGCCCGGTGAGCGCGCCCGTGCGCCCCCGACCGTCTCGAGGAGGAAACGCGATGCCGTCGCTCACGGTCGTGATCAGCCGGCACCCCGTCCCCGGCGAAGGGAGGCGGTTGGAGGACGCCGTGGAGGCTGCGTGCCTGGCACGCGGGGCGGACGTCCTCCTCGTGCCCCACGTCTACTACCTGCGTCCCGACAGCCTCGCTGTCGGGCTCCTGCGCGGCGTCGCACGCGGCCGGCTGGCCGTGGCCGCATGGCTCCATCCGCGGGCGACCCGCTGGACGCTGCATGCCCTGGGTGCGGCCGATGCGGAGGCCGGGCCCCTGTGCTTCGACCTGCGCGACTACGCCGCGGCGGCCGATTGCGCCGAAGACATCCTGAAGGCCGCGCCCCCGGGCACACGGTCCGCCGGCGCCCGGCGCGACCTCAGCGACCCGGAGCCCGAACGGTGGTACCCGGTGCTCGACTACTCCCGTTGCGTGTCCTGCGGGCAGTGCATGGACTTCTGCCTGTTCGGCACCTACACGCGCGAGGCCGACCGCGTGGTCGCCAGCAGCCCCGACAACTGCAAGCCCGGATGCCCGGCCTGCGCGCGCGTCTGCCCGGTCGGTGCCATCATGTTCCCGCACTATGCGGACGACCCTGCCATCGCCGGGGCGCTTCCGGACGAGGGTCCTGCGGCGGGGGCGGGCGATGCTTCGCACGGCGGCCGGAGCGACCGGGCGGCCGCCGCCGACGCGCGGACCGCGGCGGCGGATCGCGGCGACCTCGAGGACCTGATGAGGGCTCTGGACGAGTTCGATGACTGACCCGCGCGGCCCATCCGTGGAGAGCGGTTCCGGCACCCCGGCCGGGGTGCCGGTGGTGCTCACGGCCGACCGCTCGCTCATGGCCGACTACGCGATGCTCTTCGACGCGATGGTGGCGGGCAGTCAGACGTCGCGGATTCCGTACTGGGTGACGCGCCTTTTGTTCGCGCCGTCCGGGCGCACGAGGGCCGGCCGTGCGGACCGAGCGCCGCTCGGGCTCCGGCGGATCGAGTCGGCGCTGCTGCGCGACGGCTGGGGAGAGGAGGCTGTCGCGGTGGTCACCCCCGCCGCTCTGGAGAGGTCTCTGGGGCCCGAGACGCGCGTGATCGGCCTGTCCTGCGGCGATCCGCTCGGCCGGGGGATGAACAGCACCACCATGACTGCGTTCACGGGCGGGGTCAGCGAGCCGAGCCGGAGCTTCCGGGCCTTCATGCGGCGCCTCGCCCGGCTGCGGCGCCGGGCGCCCCGTGCGAAGGTCGTGGCGGGGGGGCCGGGGGCATGGCAACTGGCCGCCGACGCCGGGGCGCGCGAGGCCGCCGGAGTGGACCACGTCGTGCTCGGCTACTGCGAGGGCAACGTCGCGGAGCTGTTCCGTCGCGTGGCCGGCGGCGAGAGGCCGGCCGCCGTGCTGGACGGGCGGGGCGTGGCGGCCGCCGACATACCGCCCATCCGGCGTCCGGCCCTTCTGGGGGCTGCGGAGGTGAGCCGCGGCTGCGGAATGGGGTGCGGGTTCTGCGCGCTCGGGCGCGCGCCGATGGAGCACCTTCCGGCCGACACCGTCCTGTCCGACCTGGAGACGAACCTGGCCGGGGGCGCGCGGTCGCTGAGCCTGAGCACCGAGGACCTCTTCCGTTACGGCGCGCGGGGCATGTCCGTCCGGCCGGAGGCGCTGCTCGGCCTTCTGCAGGCCGTCCGCCGGGTCGCAGGCGACGTTCTGGTCCAGGCCGACCACGCCAACGTGGCGTCCGTCTCGCAGTTGTCGGACGGCGAACTGGCCGAGGTCTTCCGCCTTCTGGTGGGCAAGGGGCGTCCCGACTCCTTCGTGTGGCTCAACGTCGGCGTCGAGACCGCCTCCGGGCCACTCCTGGCCGCTGCGGGCGGGCGGGCGAAGATGGCGGGGTGCGCGCCGGAGGACTGGGGCGAGTTCTGCCGCGAGCAGGTCGCCAGGCTCTGCCGGCTCGGCTTCCTGCCGCTGGTGAGCCTCATGCTCGGGCTGCCGGGCGAGAGCCGGGACGACGTGGCGGCGTCCCTGGGCTGGGTCCGCCGCCTGAGCGATGCGCGCGTGAGCGTCTTCCCGCTGCTCTACGCCCCGCTGGACGGACGGGAGGCCTTCGGCCCCGGGGCGATGACGCCGCTGCACTGGCAGCTCATCCGCGAGTGCTATCGGCTGAACTTCCGGTGGATTCCGGCGCTCATCCGGGAGAATCAACGACGGGCCGGCGTGCCGGCCTGGCGCAGGCTGGCGGTCGGGCAGTTGAGCAAGGTGCAGCGGATGATCTGGGGCACGGGCTTCTTCCTCCGGGCGCGAGGGCACGACGCATGAGCCCAGGGGCCACGACATCGCACCGTGTGGACGTGCGCCGACTGGCGCGCGCCTACGCCCGCGCGCGCGGCTTGCTGCGGGACCGCCGGCAGGAGGACGGCTGCTGGGCGGGGGAGCTGTCGTCCTCCGCGCTCTCGACCGCCACGAGCGTCAGCGCGCTCTCGGTCGTGTCGAAGGAGCGGTTCGCCGCGCTGATCGGCCGGGCGGTCCGATGGCTGGTGCGGGACCAGAACGAGGATGGCGGATGGGGCGACACCCCCGAGAGCCCCAGCAACCTGTCCACGTCTCTCCTGGTCGAGGCGGCGTTGCGGCTCAGTGGCCGGCCGTTGCCGGGCGACGGCCGCGCGCGCCTGGCGGGGTTCCTGCGCGCCCACGGCGTGGCCGCCGGCAAGGATGTGCCCCGGGCGTTGCGCCGCATCTACGGCGAGGACCGGACCTTCGCCGTGCCGATCCTCTGCAACCTGGCGCTGGCGGGCGAGGCCGCCGGCAGCGGCCCGTCGGTCGAATGGCGGATGGTGCCGGACCTGCCGTTCGAACTGGCCTGCCTGCCCGGGTCCGTCCTGGGCGCGTTGCGGATCCACGTGGTGAGCTACGCACTGCCGGCGCTCATTGCCATGGGGCGCCTGATCGACTGCCGGCGGGGGAGCGGGCGCGCGTCGATCCGTGCGCTGCGGCGGCTGGCCGTCCGTCCCGCCATGCGCAGGCTGACGGCCATTCAGCCCCCCGGCGGCGGCTTCCTCGAAGCGGTGCCGCTGACGGCCTTTGTGACGATGAGCCTGGCGGCTTGCGGGCGGGAGGGCCACCCTGTGGCCGGCCGGTGCCTGGAGTTCCTGCAGGCGTCGGTCCGGCCCGACGGCTCCTGGCCGATCGACAGCAACCTGTCCGTCTGGCTGACCTCGCTGAGCGTCGATGCGCTGTGCTGCGGCGGCCGGTCGTTCGGGGCCGGGGCCGGGCGGACGCTCGGCTGGCTGCTGGACCGGCAGCACGTCCGGCGCCATCCGTACACGGGCAGCCCGCCGGGCGGGTGGGCGTGGACGCACCTGCCGGGGGGCGTCCCGGACGCCGACGATACGTCGGGTGCGCTGCGGGCGCTGGCCCTTCTGGACCGGGCGGAATCGGAGCAGGCGGCCGGGGCGGGGCTGCGGTGGCTGCTCGGCCTGCAGAACCGCGACGGAGGCTGGCCGGCGTTCTGTCGCGGCTGGGGCCGGCTGCCGTTCGACCGGAGCGCGCCCGATCTGACCGCGCACGCGCTCGGCGCCCTGCGGATGTGGCCCCGCGCGAACGCCCGGGCGGCCGCCGCCCTCCGGTGCGGCTACGACTACCTGCGCCGCACGCAGAGGCCTGACGGCGCATGGCTCCCGCTGTGGTTCGGCAATCAGAAGGCCGAGGATCTGTCCAACCCCGTCTACGGCACCGCGCGCGTTCTGCCGGCCTATGCGGGCACCGAGCGGGCCGGCGCCGCCGAGGCGGGCCGTGGCGTGGCCTTTCTGGCGGGGTGTCAGAACGCCGACGGCGGCTGGGGCGGCGACCGGGGCGTCGAATCGTCGGTGGAGGAGACGGCGCAGGCCGTGTGCGCGCTCTCTCACTGGCGGGGGGCCCGGCATGAGGCCGCCCTGGCGGCCGGCGCAGCCTACCTGGCCCGAGCCGTCGAGGATGGGCGGGTCGAACAGCCCGGCCCGATCGGCCTCTACTTCGCCCAGTTGTGGTATTCCGAGGCGCTCTATCCGATCATCTGGACCGTCGCCGCGCTCGGGAGTGCCCTGCCGACACGGCGGGGCGCCGGCCATCCGCACGGAGGCGGCGTATGAAGAGGTCACAGGCCGACCAGGCGGCACACGACCATGAGCCGGCGGGCCTCGCGCGGGAGAAACGCGTGCCGCAGGATGCGGCGACGCGCGAGCGCATTCGGCAGAAGGCCCGCGATGCCGCCGGACTTCTTGACCGGCGGGTGCCCCCGGGCCGCGACCGGCTGCGCGTCCATGCCCGCCGGACGCTGGACGCGTTGGGACTCGGAGAGGAGTTCCTCGGGTTCACCATGGTCTGCATCAGCAACGAGTTCTGGTGCGGCCAGTTCGCTGCTGTCCGCCCGGAGGATCGGCTGCTGCTCCTGCCGCACTGCCTGCGCAATGCGGAGGTCTGCCGGGGCACCTACAATGCCGACGGGCTGGTGTGCGGCGGCTGCGGTGCGTGCGTGCTGTATGACCTGCGCGCCGAGGCGGAGGCCATGGGCTATACCGTGCTGGTGGCGGAGGGCACTCCCGTGGTCGTGCGCGTGGCGCTCGACGGGCATGCGCGCGCGATCCTGGGCGTGGCGTGCCTGGATTCCCTGGACAAGGCGTTCGACCGCATCGCGCAACTCGGCATACCGAACGTGGCCGTCCCGCTGCTCGTCGACGGGTGCCGGGACACCGTGGCCGAGGTCGGCGTCGTCCGCCGGTGGCTGCATTGCCGGGCGGGGCCGGCCGCAGTGCGCACGCGGACTTACGCCCCGCTGCTGCGCCGGGCGCGGGGTCTGTTCGACCCGGAGGCGGTCTCCAGGCTTCTGGCGCCGCTCGACCCCCCGGGGCCGCCGGGCGGGGAGACCGCCGCGATCGCCCGGGACTGGCTGACCGCCGGGGGGAAGCGGTTCCGCCCCTTCGTGACCCTGGCCGCCTACGCGGCGCTCGCGCTGGGCCCGGAGGCCCTGCATCCCGACGCGGACCTCTCCCGGGCGTTCTCGCCGGCCCTGGAGCGCCTGGCCGTAGCCGTCGAGATCCTCCACAAGGCATCGCTCGTGCACGACGACATCGAGGACGGCGACAGCTTCCGCGATGGGCGGGAGACCGTGCACAGGCGGCACGGGGTGCCCGTGGCCGTCAACGTGGGCGACTACCTGGTGGGGCTCGGCTACCGGTGCGTCAGCGCGTGTGCGGAGGAGCTGGGCGCCGAGTGCGCGCACGAGATGATCGGCGGGCTGGTCCGGGCCCACCTGAAGCTCTGCCGGGGGCAGGGAGCCGAACTGCAGCCCCGGGTCGGCGGCACGCGTGCCTGGACCTCGGTCGATCTGCAGGCGGTGTACGCCCTGAAGACCGCCCCCGCGTTCGAGGCGGCGATCTACGTCGGCGTGCGGGCGGCCATCGCCGGGGGGGCCGAGGCGGACCTGAGCCCCCTGGGCGCGTTTGCGCGTTACCTGGGCGTCGCCTATCAGGTGTCCAACGACGTGCAGGACTGGACGGACGACGAGCACCACAGACGCATCGCCGGCCGGGACTGGCTGGCCGGCCGGCCCACCATGCTGAGCGCCTTCGCCGCAGAAGCGGCCGGAGGGGCGGTGGATCTTCCGGCGCGCGGGCGGCCGCCCTCCGAACAGGTCGACGCGCTGCGCCGGATCTACCACGAACTCGGAGTGTTCGAGAAGGCACGCCGCCTGGTCGACGCCTACCGGCGGCGCGCGTTCGAACTCGCGGCCGAGGCCCGCCCGGCACCCCTGGCGGAGGTCATGCGGTTCATTGCGGAGACCGTTCTGTGAGCGTCTCAGCCCCGAAGGACTGGCTTGCCCACGTGGCCGGCCCGGCCGCGGCGGGGCTGCGGAGCCTGCCCGGACGCTTCCGCTCACGCGCCGCCGCCTACCTGACGGCCGCGCGCAACCCCGGCGGCGGCTGGCCGGGGCCGAGGGGAGGCTCCGACGTCTACTACACGGCCTTCGCCCTTCGGGCCATGGACCTTCTGCGCCTGCCCGACGCGGCCCTCTGGCATGCGGCGGCCCGATACCTGGCGGGCCCCGGGGCGTCCCCGGCGGACCTGGTCGACTGGCAGTCGTTCCTCCAGGCGCTCGAGATCGTGCAGCGGCATGGCGGCCCGGCCGGAGAAGGGGTCTCGATCCCGCGTGTGACGACGGCCGCGCTGGGCGCGCTGGCGAGTCGGCGGCTGGCCGGCGGCGGGTTCGCCAAGATGCCGGGGGGCGGCGCCAGCCTCTATCACACGTTTCTGGCGGCCCTCTGCTACGGTCTGCTGGAGGAGCCGATGCCCGGGTGGGATGCGGTGGCCGACGTCGTGCTGTCGCATCGGGGGCGAGACGGCGGTTTCGCCGATCTGCGGACCGCCTCGGGCCGGCCGCCCGCCGGTGTGAACCCGACGGCCGCCGGCGTGCAGCTCCTGGCGATGGCCGACGCCCTGGCGCCCGACGTGGCGGACGGGGCCGCGCGGTTCGTGCTCGCGTGCCGCCGGCCGGACGGCGGATTCGGCGCATGGCCGGGAGCGCCCTTCTCGGACCTTCTGTCCACGTTCACGGCGCTGGTGACGCTGATCACGACGGGTCGCGGGCTGCCGGAGGCTCCGGCGGCCACAGTGCGCTTTATCCGGGGCCTGTATGCGGACGGAGGCTTCTGCGGGGCGCCGCCCGACCGCCGGCCCGACGCGGAGTACACGTATTACGGGATCGCCTCGCTCGGGCTGATGGGCTCTCTGCTGGAGGGAGGCACGGGCGATGTCCCGCTGGAGGAGTGAGAGGCGACCGGATCAGCCGGCGGCGGGCGGGGCGTCCGAGCAGGCGCTGATCGTGCGGGACGTGTGCAAGGACTACGAGTCGCCGGCGGGGCCTCTGCGCGTGCTCCGGGGTGTGTCCCTGGAACTGGATGCCGGGCAGACGCTGGCCGTGCTGGGTGCGTCGGGCTGCGGCAAGAGCACGCTGCTGAACATCGTCGGTTCGCTGGACCGGCCCACGTCGGGGGAGGTCCGGCTGGCGGGCCGGTCGCTTGCGGAGTTGCGGGGCGAGGCCCTGGCGGCCTTTCGCAGCCGGCAGGTCGGCTTCGTCTTCCAGGATCACCACCTGCTGCCGCAGTGCACCGCGGTGGAGAACGTCCTGTTGCCCACGCTGGCCGTCGGCGCGTCGGGCACGGATGCGGACAGGGCGGCGGAGCTTCTGGAGCGGGTGGGCCTGGCGGGGCGCCGTGACCACCTGCCCGGGCGCCTATCAGGCGGCGAGCGGCAGCGGGTGGCCATCGCCCGGGCCATGATGAACGGCCCGCGGCTGCTTCTGTGCGACGAACCGACCGGCAACCTCGACCGGGCGACCGGGGACGCGGTGGCGGAGCTGTTCCTGGAACTGGCCCGCGAACGCGGCATGATGGTGCTGATGGTGACGCATGACCTGGAGCTGGCCTCCCGGTCCGAGCGTCGCATGGAGTTGAGGGAAGGCGCGCTCCATGGGGTGGATTAGCCGCCGGAGGACCCGGGCCGTGCCGATGACGGCGTGGCGCATTGCGCTGCGGAGCGTGGCGCACTACCGGCGGTCCGATCTGGCGGTGGCGCTGGGCGTGGCCGTGGCCGTGGCGGTCCTGGCCGGGTCGCTTCTGGTCGGCGATTCGGTGCGCGGCAGCCTGCGTGCCATCGCGCTGGAGAGGCTGGGGCCGGTCTGGTGTTCCCTGTCGGCGGACGGCGGCCTGACCGACGGGCTGATCGAGCGTCTGGATGCCTCGGCGGGGTTCGCCCGTCGGTATGGCCGCGCGGCCCCGCTTCTGCTCCTGGGCGGCAGCGTGCAGCCGGCCGAGGCGGCGCGCGTCGTTCCGGGCGTCTCGATCGTCGGTGCCGACGAGGCGTTCTGGCACCTCTACGGTGCCGGCCCCGGGCCGGTCGGGCGACAGGTCTTCCTGAACCGCCGCCTGGCCGATGACCTGAGTGCGTCCGTCGGGGACGACATCCTCCTCTCGTTCGGGCGCAGCGGCCGGACGCCGGCCTACTCCATCCTGGGCCGTCGGCGGCGGGAGGATACGGTGGCCGCGATGCGTCTGAACGTGGGACGGGTGCTCGACGCGGGGCCTGCGGAGTTCGACCTCCGCGCCGATCCGCACGGATGCCCCGCGGCGTTCGTGCCGCTGCGGCGTCTCCAGGAGGCGCTCGGCCTGGCCGGACGGGTCAACACGATCGTGTTCGCGCTGCCTGAAGGCGGCCTCCCGCGCACCGCCGGGCAGAGGGAACGGACGGCCGAACTGGCCGCGCGCCTGCCGGACCTTCTGAGGCTCGACGACCTGGGACTGCACGTCGAATCGGATGCGGAGCAGCGGATCCTGGCCGTTCAGAGCCGTCGTCTGGCCCTGCCTGCGAGTGCCGAGGACGCCGTCCGCGCGGCCGCCGACGTGCCGATGGCGGCAACGTCCATCTACCTGGCCAACTCGCTGCGGATCGTGCGGGGCGGCGCCGAGACCGGCGTGGAGACTCCGTACTCGGTCGTCCTGGGGGTCGAGAGCCTGGAGACGCCTCCGCTCGGGCCGGCCGACCCGGTCAGCGGCCGGCCGACGCTCGGCCCCGGGGAGATCGTCCTCAACTCGTGGGCGGCGGAAGACCTCGGGGCCCGGCCGGGCGACGACGTCGCGCTCCGTTACTACATCGCCGGCGACGACGGCGCCGTCCGGGAGGTCCGCCGCACGTTCGCCCTTTCGGGCGTCGTTCCCACGGGGGGGGCGGCGGCGTCTCCGGTCCTCGTGCCCGAGTTCGAGGGCATCACCGATGCCGAGACGATGGCGGACTGGGATCCGCCGTTCGCGATCGATCTGGACAGGATACGGCCCAAGGACGAGGAGTACTGGGACCGATGGCGCACGGCTCCGAAGGCGTTCCTCCCGCTGGAGGCGGTGCGCGAGATGTGGCACGAGGGGGCGGCCAGCGGCACGGAGGTCGACTGGCGCACCGGGCTGGTGCTGTCTCCGCCCGTCGGCGTCGGGCTGGACGAACTGGAGGCGCAACTGCTCGGGGCTCTGTCGGAGGAGCTGGCCGTGCGCGAGCCGGGCTGCGAGCTGCGCGCCGTGCGTGCGGATGCGCTGGATGCGGCCGGCGGCTCCAGCGACTTCGGCCTGCTGTTCGCGTCGATGAGCGCCTTCCTCGTGGCCGCCGCCGCGATCCTGGTGGGCCTGCTGTTCCGCCTGGCGATCGGCCGCCGTGCGGCGCAGTATGGGCTGATGGCGGCCGTCGGCCTGTCGCCGGGGGCGGCGGCGCGCGTGCTGCTGCGGGAGGGCGTCCTGCTGGCGGCGGCCGGCGGCGTGGCCGGCGTCCTTCTGGCGGTCCTGTACGCGCGCGGCCTCGTGCACGCGCTGGGTTCGCGGTGGAGCGGGGCGGTGGCCGAACTGCCGCTGGCGCTGCACGTGGAGGCCGGCAGCCTGCTTGCGGGGGCGGGGCTGGGGCTGGCGGCGTCCGCAGGGGCCATGGTCTGGGCCTGCCGATCGCTGAAGCGGGCGGGCGTCCTGCAACTGCTGGCGGGCTGGCGCTTCATGGAGATGCTGCCGTCCGGGCCGTCGGGACGGGCGCTGCGGATCGCGGGCCTGGCGGTGCCCGCCTGCGGCCTGGGGCTGCTGCTGGCGGCGGGGCTGCGAATGGTCTCCGCCCTGGGGGCGTTCTTCGTCGGCGGCGCCGCGCTCCTTCTGGGGGGCGTTCTCCTGATGGCGGACGGTCTGCAGCGGGCGGGGGGGCGGAGGGGGCGCCGCTCGGGCGTCTCGCTCTGGAGGCTCGCCTGGCACGGGGCGGCCCGCAACCGCACGCGGAGCGTGCTGACGGCCGGGCTCCTGGCTTCGGCGAGTTTCGTGATCGTGGCTGTTGCCGCGAACCGGCGCGATGTCTCGGCGCTGGACGTGAGGAACCCCACCTCGGGCGCCGGCGGGTTTGCGCTGAGGCTCACCTGCGACGTGCCGGTCTACGTGGACCTGACGACGGCCGAGGGGCAGTCGGCCCTGGGCTTCTCGTCGTCCTCGGCGGCCGGACTCCAGGGCGTGCGCGTCGTGTCGTTCCGCCTGAGCGACGGCGACGATGCCAGTTGCCTGAACATGCGGCAGCCGGACCGGCCGCGTGTGCTCGGGGTGCCGGACGATCTGATCGAGCGCGATGCCTTCACGTTCTCGGCGACCGTCCCGATGGGCGCGGGGGCCGGGAGCCCCTGGCGGCTCCTGAATGCACGGCTGCCGGACGCGGACGGCGGCGTGCCCGTCATCCCGGCGATTGCCGACGCGGCCAGTGCCCGGTGGATTCTCAAGAAGGAGCTGGGCGACGAGATCGCCCTGGTGGGGGCGCATGGCCGCGAGGTGCGGCTGCGCATCGTCGGGCTTGTGGCCTCGAGCGTCTTCCAGAGCGAGCTGCTGGTCTCGGACGCCGACTTCCGGCGCCACTTCGGGGCGGATGGCGGCTACCGTTACTTCCTGGCGGACGTGCCCCCCGGGCGGGCCGAGGCCGTGAGGAAGGCGTTCAGGACCGAACTGGGGGAGTTGGGCGTCCGGATCGATGACACGGCGGAGGTCCTGGCGGCCTTCGCCCGTGTGCAGAACACCTACCTGGCTGCGTTCGAGACGCTGGGCGGTCTGGGCCTGCTGTTGGGCACCTTCGGGGTGGTGACCGTGCTGCTGCGAGGCGTCCTTGAGCGGCGGAGCGAACTGGCGGTGCTCATGGCCTTTGGGTTGCGCCGGCGGACGATCGTCGCCATGATAGTGACGGAGAGCGCCCTGCTCCTGTCGGCCGGCATGGCCCTCGGTGCGGCCTGTGCGCTGATCGCCGTGGCGCCGCACCTGGCCGGCCCGACGGCCGACGTCAACACAGTTCGCCTGGGTGCGATCCTGGCGGGCTGCCTGCTGACCGGGCTGGCGGCTTCGGCGGTTGCGGCGGCGCTGTCGGTGCGCCGCGACCTCATCCCCGCCCTGCGTTCGGAGTAGACGATGATGGATGGCACGTGCACCGCGCGGCGGACCGGATGGCGGCCTGCCGTGCTGGCCGTGACGGCGCTGGTCGTTCTGGTCGGCGGCTGCTCGGAGCCGGGATGGCCGACGTTCCGCGGCGACCCGGCGCAGACGGGCAGCGCCGCATCCGCCCTGCCCGATCTGCTCGGCCTGCTCTGGACCTACGAGGCCGGCAGTGCCGTCAAGTCGACGGCCGCCATCGTGGACGGCGCGGTGCACGTGGGCACGATGGGCGGGGACCTGCTCTCGCTGGATCTCGCCACGGGGGAGCTGAACTGGTCCTACGAGGCGGGGGCGTCCATCGAGGCCGCGCCGGCCGTGCGTGAAGGGCGCGTCTTCGTGGGCGACGCCGACGGCGTCTTCCATGCCGTGGACGCTCGGACGGGCGGCCTGGTCTGGCAGCAGCGTGTCGAGGGCGAGATCGTCTCGTCCGCCAACTTTGCCGGGGATCGCGTCGTGGTCGGGTCCAACGACTACTTCCTGTACTGTTTTCGGGCCGCCGACGGCCACAAGGTCTGGGCGTATGAGACCCTGAACTTCGTCTACTGCGCCCCCTGCGTTGCCGACGGCGGCGCGGTGATTGCCGGCTGCGACGGCCTGCTGCGCGTGATCGACGTCACCCGCGGCGTGCAGACCGCCTCGTATGAGATCGGGGGTAACCTCTCGGCCGCCCCCGCCTATCGCGGCGGCCGCTTCTACCTGGGCACGCTGGACGGCCGCATGCTGGGCATCGATGCGGTGCGCATGCAGCCAATCTGGCAGACGGAGGTTCCTGCGGGCGCGGCGTTCGTCGCCTCGGCGGCGGTGAACGACGGGGCCGTCGTGCTGGCGGATCGCGACAGTGCCGTCTACTGCCTCTGCCCCGAGACGGGGCAGCAGCGGTGGGTCTTCCGGACGCGGGGAGGCGTGGACTCCTCACCGGTCATCGTCGGGGACAGGGTGTTCTTCGGCTGCAACGACGGGAACGTGTACGGCGTGAGCATGGCGGACGGACAGGAGGTCTGGAGGTTTCGGGCCGGCGGCCCCGTCTCCGCATCGCCCGCCGTCGGGCAGGGCCGCCTGGTGATCGGGGCCGAGGACGGGGCCGTCTACTGCATCGGCGCCAACGCGGAGTCAGAGGCGAGGCCGACCGGATGATCTGCAGGTACCTTCCCGCTGTCGCTGCTGTGCTGGGTGGGTGCGCGGTCCTGGTCTGGCTGGCGGCCAGCGCACCCCGGCCGGTTGCGGTCCGGGCGCCGGAGGCCGTGCCGAGCCCGCCCCGGGCGGTTGCCGACACCGTTGGGCGGAACGAGGGGACCCTGGTCATGGGCGACGGGGTGCCGTCGGCCCTGGCCGGGTCGTGGCAGCAGTTTCGCGGTCCGGACCGCACGAACGTCGTGCGCGACGTCCCGCCTCTGGCCAGGTCGTTTCCCTCCGAGGGGCCGAACGTCCTGTGGCGGATCGAGGCCGGCGAGGGCCATGCGGGGGCCGCCGTCCACAACGGCCGGGTGTACATGATGGACTACGACCGCGACCGGCAGGAGGACGTCGTCCGCTGCCTGTCCCTGGACGACGGGCGCGAGATATGGCGCCACACGTACTCGGTCGTCGTCCGGCGCAACCACGGCATGTCGCGAACGGTGCCGGCCGTCACCGATGACTACGTGGTGACGCTCGGGCCGAAGTGCCATGTCGTCTGCCTCGAGGCACGGGACGGAACGCTCCTCTGGAAGAAGGACCTCGTGGAGGAGAACGGCACACGGGTGCCCCCGTGGTACGCGGGGCAGTGCCCGCTGATCGACGGCGACAGGGTGATCCTGGCCCCCGGGGCGGATCCGCTGATGATGGCGGTGGACCTTGCGACGGGCGAGCCGGTCTGGGAGACGGAGAACCCCGGCGAATGGGGCATGACGCACTCCTCCGTGGCCATCGTCCAGGACGCCGGCCCACGCCAGTACGTCTACTGCACCACCCAGGGCGTGGTCGGGGTGGAGGCGGAGACGGGCAGGCTGCTGTGGACGACCACCGACTGGCGGATCACGCTGGCCAACGTCCCCACGCCGGTGCCGCTGGGCGACGGGCGGGTTCTGTTCTCCGGCGGCTACAACAGCGGCGCCGTGCTGTTGCAGATCAGCGAAGACGGCCCGCCGACCGTGCTGTGGCGGACGCCGGCCGAGACCTTCGCGTCCGACCAGCAGACGCCCATCTTCTACAAGGGGCACATCTACGGCGTCATCCCATCCGGCCAGATGGCCTGCATGGATCCGGACGGCCGCGTGCTCTGGACCAGCGGGGCGGCAAATCGCTTCGGGCTGGGGCCGTTTCTGATCGCCGACGGCCTTCTCTACGTACTGCATGACCAGTCGTGTACGCTGTATGTGATCGAGGCCGCTCCGGACGGCTACCGGGAACTGGCGTCCCGGAAGCTGATGGACGGCCATGACGCCTGGGCGCCGATGGCGGTGGCGGCGGGCCGGCTCATCCTGCGCGACGTCACGCAGGTCCTGTGCATCGAGATGCCGAGGGAGACGGGCTGATGGACGCGAAGCGGCGCGAGTTCGCGTGGGTGGTTGCGTTCGGCCTGGCGGCGGCCGTTCTGGCGGCCGGCGGCTGCGGCGAGGAGCCGGCGGCGGTCCCTGCGGCGACGGCGGAGCCCGACGGCCTGCCCCTCCGATACCGTCCGGCGGCCACGTGGCCGGGCGGGGCGGGCGACCTGGGCGGGATCGCGCTGGATGCCGAGGGGCGGCTCTACGTGGCCGGCTCCGAGCGGCTGCGCATCCTGGACGCGGAGGGGGCCGAGGCGGCGATCATCGAGACGGAGGGGCGGCCGACCTGCGTGGCCGTGGACGACACGGCCGGCCGGATCTACGTCGGCCTCCGCACGCGCGTGCGGACCTATGCGCGCGACGGACGGCTTCTGGCCGACTGGGGCACGGCCGGGGCCGGTCCGGGGCAGTTGGCCTACGTGACCGCGATCGCCGTCGACGGACCCGACGTGTACGTGGCCGATGCGGGGAATCGCGTGGTGCACCGGTTCGACGCCGTGGGGGATTTCATCGGCGCGCTCGGCGAGCGCAGCGACGCCCTGGGCGTGCCGGGCATACTGTGCCCGAGTCCGCATCTGGATCTCGTGGCCGTCGGCGACGGTACCCTGTATGTCACCAATCCCGGCCGGCGGCGTCTCGAGACCTACCGGACGGACGGGACGTTCCTGGGCTCGCTGGGCCGGGGGGGGCCGGAGCCGGAGGCGTTCTGCGGCTGCTGCAACCCGACGGACATCGCGCGAACGCCCGAGGGGAACATCGTCACGGCAGAGAAGGGCATACCGCGCGTGAAGGTCTACACGCCGGCGGGGGAGCTGCTCGCCTACATCGGGTCGGCGCACTTCTCGCCCGGCGCCGTCGGGCTGGACCTGGCCGTCGACCCCCGCGGACGCATCTTCGTGGGCGACCCCGGGGACGGTCAGGTGCGGCTGTTCGAACCGATGGACCCCGTGCGGGACCCCCGTTCAGGAGGCGGCCGATGAAGGACACCGTGCCCCTTTCGCGCCGGGAGTGCCTCGGCGGGGCGGTCCGCTGGGGCCTGCTGGGCGGCCTGCTCGGCTGGCTCGGCGCCGTGGCGGCCACGGCGCCGGCGGCGTGCGACCAGCCGTGCTCCACGTGCCCGGCCCTGGGCGACTGCCGGCGGGCGTCCGCCGGCGCCGCCCGCCGGCAGGGGGCGCCCGTGGGGCCGGAGCCGGGCGCCGCGGCGGCCGACCGGCCGTGTGCCGGGGGAGGCGGGCGATGACGGCCGGAAGCGACCGCAAGCCTCCGGAAGTGACGCGCCGGGAGTTTCTCGGCCGGCTGGGGTGCGGCGCGTCCGCGCTTGCGCTGGGGGGCCTGACCGCCGCCCTGGTCACCCGGGCGGAGCCGGAGGGACAGGTCTGGCAGATCGACCCGTTCAAGTGCGTCCAGTGCGAGCAGTGCCGGACGCACTGCGTGCTGGACCAGTCGGCGGTGCGGTGCGTTCACGACTTCTCCATGTGCGGGTACTGCGAGTTCTGCTTCGGGTTCTTCCGGCACGACGCCCTGGCGCTGACCGAGGCGGCGGAGAACCAGTCCTGCCCGACCGCCGCCCTGGTGCGGCGCGGCGTGGGGGATCCGTACTTCGAGTATACCGTCGAGCGCGACCTCTGCATCGGCTGCGGCCGGTGTGTGAAGGGCTGCAACCAGTTCGGGAACGGTGCGCTCTACCTGCAGGTGCAGCAGGACCTCTGCCTGAACTGCTCGGAGTGCGCGATCGCGGCCGCCTGTCCCGCAGACGCCTTCGTTCGCCTGCCCGCCGGGCAGCCCTACTTCGTGAAGCACGTGGGGCCCGATCAACTCTCCGACGTGAAGGTCACCTGGTGAGATGAGCATGCGTCCGCGCGCCGGCTACGACCGTTTCGCCCTCAGCGTCGGCGTTCTGTGCGGCCTTCTGGCCGCGCGGGCCTGGGCGCTTGAGCGCTTCCCCCCGCCGGACTTCGAGCCGGGCTACACCATGCCGGAGGCCGTCCTTCCGGCGGCGTCTCCGGCGGTGGGGGACTGGCCGGCCATCGCCGTCATGTTCGGGGCGCTGAGCGTCGGGACGTTCCTCGTGCACCGGCTGCGCCGGCGCGCGCCCATGATCGCGCTTTCGGCCTTCTGCCTGGCGTTCTTCGGCTTCCTCCGCAGGGGCTGCGTCTGCCCGGTCGGCGCTACCCAGCACGTGAGCCTCTCACTCTTCGGCTCGGGGTACGCGATTCCGCTGACGGTCGCGATCCTGTTCGCGCTGCCGCTGGCGTTCGCCCTTCTGTTCGGCAGGGTCTTCTGCGGAGGCGTCTGCCCCCTCGGGGCGGTCCAGGACCTGGTGCTCCTGAGGCCGTTGAGGCTGCCGGATTGGCTCCGCTCCGGTCTGGGTCTGCTTCCGGTTCTGTACCTCGGGGTGGCGGTTCTGTACGCGGCGAACGGGACGGGCTTCCTCATCTGCCGGTATGATCCCTTTGTCAGTCTGTTCCGGCTCTCGGGCGTCACGCCGATGCTGTGGGCCGGGGCGGCGTTCGTCGTGCTTTCCATGTTCGTCGGGCGTCCCTACTGCCGGTTCCTGTGTCCCTACGGCGTGTTGCTGGCTCTGTGTTCGCGCTGGTCCTGGCGACGGGTCCGTACGACGCCGGACGAGTGCATCGTCTGCAGCCTCTGCGAGGATGCCTGTCCTTTCGGGGCCATCGAACCGCCCACTCCCCGGGGGGTGCCCGAGGAATGACCGCCGAACGAGCGCCGTTGTTCATCATCCTGGCGGTGGTCCTGGGGGCGCTGGCCGGCCTCTGGGCCGGGCCGGTGCTGGCGCGGGCCGACCAGCGGGTGGGCCTGGCGGCACGCCTTCACCTGGAGGAGAGCGAACGCCTTGCCGAGCGCACCCTGCGGAGCGACGCCTTCCGGCGCACGGGCGAGCCCCTGGAGGGGGCCTATCGGCAGGCGCGGGCCGTGGAGAGGCGCTTCCGCCTCGGGGCGACCGTGCTGGGCGCCTGGTTCGGCCTGATGCTCGGGCTGCGGTTCGTCTCGCTGGGCCGCGGGGAGCGGCATGCCGAATACGCCGTCAATCCGGCCGCCTGCGTCGCGTGCACCCGCTGCTTCAGTGCATGTCCGCGCGAACGCCGGCGCCGCAAGGCGCAGCGCTCCGTGACGACCGCAGACCACTCCGACGAGGGATGAGTATGGCACCGGACCCGCAGCGGAGTCAGTCGGCCCGGGATCAGGAGCGGGAACTGCGCGGCCGCCGCTTTGCGGCCCTGTCGCTGGCGATCGTCTGCGCCGTGTTCTGCGGGGTCGTCATCGGCGCGCTGACGGCCATCCGGGTGCAGGAGGGAGCCGCCGCGCCCGATCAGACGGCCTACGAGGCGCTTCGGCAGGGGCTCGCCTCCGGTCTGGACGACCCCCGGCTGGCCGATCTGGTCCGTGCCGAGGACGCGCGCGTGCGCGCGCAGTACCTGGCGAACCGGCGGCGCGTTGCGGTCGGCATGGTTCTGCTGATCGCCGGCATGGTCGCCCTTGTCCTTTCGGCGCGCTGGTACGCGGCGCTGGACCGCGCCCTGCCCACGCCCGGTTCGCCGGCCGCTCGCACCAGTGCGGACGTCTGGCTTGCACGGCGGGCGCGGAAGGTGGCGGGCCTGGCGGGCATGGCCGCCGTCCTTGTTGTGGCACTGGTCGCGCTGCTTCCGTTGGGGCGGGCGGACTTCCCGCGCGCGCCGGGCGTCCCGACTCCCCGCGCGCCGGAGGTCCCGACTCGGCGCGCGCCGGACGGGGGGACCGTCGCCGAGGCACCGGCCCACGTGCAGGCCTGGCCGCTGTTCCGCGGGCCCACCGGCATGGGGCTGGCGGAGGGGGGGGACTGGCCGACGTCCTGGGACGCCGCCGACGGGACCGGCATCGTCTGGACGGCCGAGGTGCCGGTGATGGGGAAGAGTTCGCCGGTCCTCTGGGGGGATCGGGTCTTCCTGACGGGCGCCGATGAGGGGAGACGCGAGGTGATGTGCTTCCGGCGGTCCACCGGGGACCTGCTGTGGCGCACTCCCATCCCGTCCCGAGCGGCTTCGGATGCGGGGCGGGTGGAGGTCTTCGAGGACACCGGGTATGCGGCGCCCACCCCGGCGACGGACGGGGAGCGCGTCTACGCTTTCTTCGCGACGGCGGACCTGGCCGCGCTCGACTTCAGCGGCCGGATCGTGTGGGTCCGGAACCTGGGCGATCCGGACAACGTCTACGGGATCAGCACATCGCCGATCGTGCACGATGGCAAGCTGATCCTCCAGTTCGACCGCGGCTACGGCGAGCACGGCGGGGCCCCGTCGCATCTGCTCGCCCTGGATCCGAGCACCGGCGACCCGGTCTGGCGCACCGCACGGCCGGTGGGCGCCTCGTGGAGTACCCCGCTGGCGATCCGGACCGACCGGGGGCCTCAGATCGTCACCTGCGCGACGCCGTGGGTCATCGCCTACGATCCGGCCTCGGGCGAGGAGCTCTGGCGGGCGGACGTTCTGGCGGAGGACGTGGCGCCGAGCCCGTTCTTCGACGGCACGGCGGTCTACGTCACCGGCGACTACGCCGCAGTGGCCGCGATCAGCCCGAACGGGCGCGGCGACGTGACCGAGAGCCACGTGCTCTGGAGGAACGAGTCCGTGCCCCTGTCCGATACCCCCAGCCCGGTGTGCGACGGCGAGCTGCTCTTCCAGGTGACCAGCTACGGCGCCATGGTCTGCCTGGAGGCCGCCACCGGCGAGGCCGTCTGGGAGCGTGATATCGAGAGGGCAACCGTCTGGGCGTCGCCCGTCCTGGCGGGCCGCCGGGTGTACGTCACGCAGATGAACGGCACGACGCGCATCTGCGAGCTGGCCCGGGAGTACGGCGAGCAGGAAGCCGGTTCTGTCCACGAGAAGGTCTTCGCCACCCCCGCGTTCGCCGACTCGCGCATCTACATCCGGGGCGACAAGAGCCTCTTCTGCATCGGCACGAAGCCCTGAGGACGCAGCCGCATGTCACGAAGCGACGATCACCCGGACCTTGCCGCACTCGAGCCGGCCGCTCAGGGCCAGGAGGCGATCGACCTGCGGATCGTCGACGAGATCGTGCGGCGTCATGGAGGGGAGCCGGGGGCGGCCATACCGATCCTCCAGGACATCCAGTCGCGGTACCGGTACCTGCCGGAGGCGGCCCTGAGACGCGTCTGCGCACTGACCGAGATCAGCCCCGTGCAGATCCAGGGCATCTCGACCTTCTACGCGCAGTTCCGGCACATGCCGATGGGCAGGCACCTGATCAGCGTCTGCCACGGTACCGCCTGCCACGTGGCCGGTGCGCAGCGGATATCCGACGCGCTGGCCCGGCACCTGGGCCTGTCCGACGGGGCGGACACCGACGCGCGGCGGCTCTTCACGCTGCAGAAGGTCGCCTGCCTGGGCTGCTGCTCGCTGGCGCCGGTCATGAGCGTCGACGGCGAGATCTACGGCCATCTGACGGCCGGGACCGTCGCGGCGGCTCTGGACGGGTTCCTGCGCTCGCGCGCAGATGCCGGACGCCGGAGGCGGAGGCCGGCCCTTGCGGCGGCCGACCGGCCGGCGCCCGAGTTCCGCGTCAGCCTCGTGTCCTGTTGTGTGGCCAACGGCACGCTGGCGGTCAGGGAGGCCCTGGAGCGCGAGCTGGCGCACCTGGGGCGTCCCGTGCGGCTGCGGTGCTCGGGTTGTGTGGGGCTCTGCGACATCGTGCCGCTGGTGGACTACATCGCGCCGGACGGCATTCTGACGCGCTACACGAACGTCGATCCGGCCTCGGTGCGGGGCATCGTGCGCCGGCACGTCGCCCCGCGGGGGCTCCTGCGGCGCGTGGAGAGCGGCTACCGGCACGTCGTCCGTGCCCTGTGGGACGGTTCGGCCTGGGACCGCCCGGAGGACCATCGCGAGGCACTCCGCGCCGACGAGATCGTCGCGTTCACGGCCAAGCAGACGCAGATCGTGATGGAGGGGACCGACCGGCTGGACCCGCTGGACATCGACGAGTACATCGCCCGGGGGGGGTTCCGGGCCCTGGAGCATTGCCTGGCGCACCGGACGCGCGGGGAGGTGATCGACGGGATCGACCGGGCCGGCCTGCGCGGGCGGGGGGGCGGCGGCTTCCCCACGGGCCGGAAGTGGCGGACCGTGGCCGAGCAGCCGGGGCCCGTCCGCTACGTGGTGATGAACGGCGACGAGGGCGACCCCGGCGCCTTTATGGACCGCACGCTCCTGGAGGCCGTGCCCTACCGCGTGCTGGAGGGCATCGCGATCGCGGCCTATGCGGTCGGGGCCGAGGAGGGCTACCTCTACGTCCGCAACGAGTATCCGCGGGCCACCGAGAGCATCCGGCTGGCCATTGAGAACGCCTGCGAGCGCGGTTACCTCGGCGACCGGATGCCGGGGGGGCAGTTTCGGCTGCGCCTGCACGTGCGCGAAGGGGCCGGCGCGTTCGTCTGCGGCGAGGAGACGGGCCTTCTGGCATCCCTGGAGGGGCGGCGGGGCACTCCGCGCTGCCGCCCGCCGTACCCGTCCGAACAGGGCCTCTGGGGGCGGCCGACGTGCATCAACAACGTGGAGACGTACGCGAACGTGCCCTGGATCATGCTCCACGGCCCGGAGGAGTTCCGCAGGATCGGCACCGAACGGAGCCGGGGCACCAAGGTTTTCGCCCTGGCCGGGGCGGTCCGGCGCGGGGGGCTGATCGAGGTGCCGATGGGCATCACGATCGACGAGATCGTCCGGGAGATCGGCGGGGGAGTGCCGGAGGGCCACGAGTTCAAGGCCGTGCAGGTGGGCGGGCCGTCCGGAGGATGTCTGCCGGCCGCCATGGGCGATACGCCCGTGGACTACGAAGAGCTTACGGACAAGGGCGCGATGATGGGCTCGGGCGGCATCGTTGTGCTGGACGAGACGGCCTGCATGGTGGACGTTGCCCGGTTCTTCCTTCGGTTCACGCAGAGCGAGTCCTGCGGCAAGTGCACGTTCTGCCGTGTGGGCACGCGCCGGATGCTGGAGATACTGGACCGGCTCTGCGAGGGCCGGGGGGCAGCCTCCGACCTGGACGAGCTGGAGGCCCTGGGTCGGCAGGTGGCGGCCGCGAGCCTGTGCGGCCTCGGGCAGACCGCGCCGAATCCGGTCCTGACCACCCTCCGGTACTTCCGCTCCGAGTACGAGGCGCACGTCGAAGGCCGCTGCCCTGCGCACAAGTGTCCGGACCTGATCCGCTTCGAGATCGGCGACCGGTGCATCGGATGCACCCTCTGCGCGCAGAACTGCCCGGCGGAGGCCATCCCCATCCGACCCTACGAGCGGCATGAGATCGACCAGGAGAAATGCGTGCGCTGCGGCAGCTGCCGGCGCATCTGTCCTGCCGACGCCGTCGGCGTGGAATGAACCGATGAGCATAGAACTGACCATCAACGGCCGCCGGGTGGCCGTCGCGCCGGGCGCCACGATCCTCGAGGCCGCCCGCCGCCTTGGCGTAGACATACCGACCATCTGCCATCGGGACGGGCTGCCGCCGTGGACGTCCTGTTCCCTGTGCGTGGTGCGGGTGCAGGGCCGTCGGAAGCTCCTGCCTGCTTGCTCGGCACGGGCGGAGGCGGGGATGGCGGTCACGACCGACTCGCCCGAGATCCGCGCCGCCCGCCGCACGGCGCTGGAGCTGCTGCTGTCCGACCACCGGGGCGACTGCGTGGCGCCGTGCGCCCTGGCCTGCCCGGCGGGGCTGGACATCCCGGGGTTTATCGCAGAAGTGCGGGCCGGCCGCACGCGCGAGGCGGCCGCGCTGATCAGGAAGCGCATCCCGCTGCCCGGTGTGCTCGGCCGCGTCTGCGCGCGCTACTGCGAGCGCGTCTGTCGCCGGGGCGAGAGCGATGAGGCGATCGCCGTCTGCGCACTGAAGCGCTACGCGGCCGACGCCGACCGGCAGGCCGCCGAGCCCTTCCGTCCGCAGTGCGCGTCGCCGTCGGGAAGGAGCGTCGGCATCATCGGCGCGGGCCCGGCCGGGCTCTCGGCCGCCTACTACCTGCTGGAGGCGGGGCACGCCTGCACCGTTTACGAGGCCGACGCCGCCGCCGGCGGCATGCTGCGGCGCATCCCGTCGTTCCGCCTGCCGAGGGCGGTGGTCAATGCCGAGGTGGACGTGATCCTGCGGATGGGGTGCGACCTGCGCCTGCGAACGGCCGTCGGACGCGACGTGCCGATGGACGTGCTCCGCCGCGAGCACGACGCCGTCTTCGTGGCGGCGGGTGCCTCGGACCGTCCCGCTCCGGGGATTCCGGGGGCGAACCTGTGCGTGCCGGCGGACGCGGACCTGCTGCGGACGCTCGGCCTGGACGCGTCCGCCCGGGGCGCCGCAGTCGATCGGCAGACGATGGCCACGTCGGCCGAGGGCGTCTTTGCCGGCGGCGACGTGGTGAGCGGGCCGGGCTCGGTGGTGCGTGCGGTTGCGGCCGGCCGCCGGGCGGCCGTCTCGATCGGTCAGTACCTCAGCGGGGCGGAGGTGACGGGCGAGCCTGCGGCGTTCCACGTGCGCATGGGCGGGCTCTCGGAGGCCGACCGGGCGCAGATCCTCGGGTCGGTCGTTCCCCGGGCGCGCGTGCCGGAGCGCCGTGAGCCGGCCGGGCCGTCGGCGCAGGGCCTGTCCGAGGTCGTGCAGGGCCTCAGCGACGCCGAGGCCCGGCAGGAGGCCGCGCGCTGCCTGCAGTGCGACTGCCTGGCTCGGGACGACTGCAGGCTGCGGCGCTACGCGCAGGAGTACGGCGCCGACGCCGGGCGTTTCCGCACGCTGCCGCGGCCGGTCGTGCGCGAGGAGTCCGCCGGCGGGGTCGTCTTCGAGCCGGCCAAGTGCATACTGTGCGGGCTGTGCGTGCGGATCGCCGAGGCGCACGGCGAGCCGCTCGGCATCGGCTTCCGCCGGCGGGGCCACGACACGCACGTGGACGTGCCGTTCGGGGCCACGCTTTCGGACGGGCTCGCGGCGACGATCCGAGCATGCGCGGATGCCTGTCCGACGGGCGCGATCAAGATCCGTGCGTGCACGCCGGAACAGGGCCCTGCCTGACGGCAGACTGCGGTATAATGCCCGCCGGAGTCTGTGATCACCCGGGAGGTGCGGCATGGCGAAGCGAGTCCTCCTCGTCGACGACGACGCGGACCTGCTGGCCGCCTTGCGGGTGGTGCTCGAGGCGGAGGGATACGAGGTCGCGACCGCGACGAACGGGGCCGAAGGCTGGCAGGCCGCCCGCGAGTCGCCGCCGGACCTGGCCGTCGTCGACGCGATGATCGACACGTTCAGCGAGGGCGTTCACCTGGCCTGCCGCCTCCGTTCGGACGCCGACCTGAAGGCCATGCCCATCATCATGGTCACGGCCGTCAACGACGAACTCCCGTACCGGCTCGACGGACGGGGGGGCCCGGGCGGCCCGTGTGCCGACCGCTTCATGGAGAGGCCGGTCGATCCGTCCGAGCTGCTCTCGGCGATGGCGGAGCTGCTCCGGTCCTGAGGCAACCCGGGCCGGACGCGCCCCGGGCACCCTGCGCGCGGCTTTCGCCGCGCTTGCGGCACGGCTACAATGGAGTGTTCGCTCTGCGGACGGTGCGTCGTCCGGGCCTCTCGCAAGGACAGCACGACCATGGATGAACGCCTGAAGACACTGGCCGACCTGCCGGCGCTCGGGGCCGAAGCGTTCGGCGACCAGCCGGCCTACCGGCCGTCGGGGCGCCTGGCGCCGCCCGTCACCTATCGGCAGGTCTACGACTCCGCGCGGGGCATCGCCGCATTCCTGCGGGAACACGGCGTCCGGCCCGGCGACAGCGTCGGCATCTACGCCCCGAACATGCACGAGTGGGCCGTGGCGTTCTGGGGCATCGTCCTGGCCGGCGGCGTCGTCGTGCCGGTCGACTACCACAACGGCCCGGCCGAGATCGCCCATGTCTTCGCCGAGACGGGCGCCCGGTGGGCCTTCACCACGCGCCGTCTGGTCGCGAACCTGGCCCGCCTCGGCCTCGAGGGCACGATCATCCTGGATGCGGGCGAGGCGGACGGCGGCCTGCGGTTCCGCGACGTGCAGGCGCACCGCCCCGGCGATGAACCGGTGTGCGCGCCCGAGCCGACCGAGCCGGCCGTCATCATCTCCACGTCCGGAACGGGCAACCGGTCCGTGGGCGTCGTGCTGACGCACAGGAGCATCCTGGCCGGTCTGCCCTGTGTGCTCAGCGGCCTGGCGATCACCGGCGCCGACCGCTTCCTGTCCGTCATCCACCTGAGCCACACGTTCGAGATCACCTGCGGGCTGGTTCTGCCGTTCATGACCGGTGCATCGGTGGCGTACGCGCGGGACATCAAGTACACGACCGTCTTCCGGTGCATGGAGGAGGTGCGCCCGACCGTCGTCCTGGGTGTGCCGAGCATGTTCAGGATGCTCCTGGAGAACGCCGTTCAGCGCGTCACGGGCGAGCGGGCGCTGTCGCTGGCCGAGCTGGAGAGCGACAGGGCCGTGCGGGCGGCCCATGCCGAACAGGTACGGCAGTGCTTCGGCGGGAGCGTGCGGCATCTGGTGAGCGGCGGAGCGCCGCTGGCGGCATCCGTTTCCCTGGCGTACCGGGACGTCGGCATCGGGCTGCTGCAGGTGTACGGCCTGACGGAGACGTCGGGCGTGTGCGCGTTCACGCCTCCCGCCGGTTGCGCGCCCGGCTCGGTCGGACGGGCGCTGGAGTGCGCGCGCCTCCGCATCGAGTCTCCGGACGCCCGCGGGATCGGCGAGATCTGCGTCGCCGGCGATCAACTGATGGCCGGCTACCACAACGACCCGGCCGCCACCGGCGCGGCCGTTCGGGACGGGTGGCTGCACACGGGCGACCTGGGGCGTCTGGACGAGGACGGCTTCCTCTTCATCACCGGGCGGTCCAAGGATGTCATCATCACCGGGGCCGGCGTCAACGTGTCGCCGGAGGAACTGGAGGAACGGATCATCCGGAGCCCGTACATCTCCGAGGTCTGCGTTGTGGGCAGGGAGAAGCCGGACCGCACCGAGACGGTCTTTGCGGTCGTGGTGCCGGACCTGGAGCGGGTCGAGGCGCACGCGCGGGAGGAGCGGGAGGCGGGCAGGGGAGCCCCGGCCCTTCAGGAACTGATCCGGCGCGAGATCGGCCGATGTACCGCGGGGCTGGCCCGCTTCAAACGTGTGCAGGACATGCAGATCCGCACCCACCCCCTGCCGCGGGGCGCCGACGGCCGCTTCGTGCGCGAGGCCGTCAAGCGGGAGTCCTTCTCCATCCTCGGCCGGATGGGCGTCGTCGCGCAGCCGGCGCCGGACGCACCGCCCCTCGTGCTGACGAACGCCACGGCGATCACGCCGTTCCGCGTTGCGCACAAGTCGTGCATCGTCATCGAAGGGGAGAAGATCACGCAGTTCGGCGACTTCGACAGCGTCTACCTGCCGCCGAACGCAGAGGTTGTGGATCTGCAGGGCCAGTACGTCGTCCCCGGCTTTGTGGACCTGCACGTGCACGGCGGCGGCGGCCACGCGTTCAACACTGCCGACGAGGCCGGCGTGGAGGCGATCCTGGACTACTTCATCTCCCACGGCACCACCCGCCTTCTGGCCACGATCCAGGCCGACGAGAGGCACCGATTCCTGGGGGCGATCGAGCAGGTCGCGGACTTCTGCCGGCGGGGCGTGCGGCACGGCGTGCTGCACGGGATTCACGTGGAGGGGCCGTTCGTCAACAAGGACATGGCCGGCGCCCTGAACCCCGACTACCTGTGGGACGCCACGATCGACAACCAGCTCCGGCTCCAGGAGGCGGGACGCGGGCACATCAAGATGATGACGATGGCCCCCGAGGTGCCCGGCGCGCACGACGTCATGCAGGTCGCATCCCAGGCAGGGATCGTGCTGGCTGTGGCGCATTCCCGGGCGAGCTATGAGGACGTGAACGGCGCCATCGATCTGGGGCTCTCGCAGGTGACGCATATCTTCAACGCGATGCCGCCCATCCACCACAGGACTCCCGGCGTGCTGACGGCCGCGTTCCTGCGCCGGGAACTGAAGGTCCACCTCATCGCCGACGGCATCCACGTCCATCCGGCCATCGTCACGCTCCTCCACCGGCTCAAGGGCGAGAGCGGCATCATCCTCATCTCCGATGCCGTCACCCCCAGCGGGTGCGAGGACGGAACGTACGAGTTCTCGGACCAGGAGGTGACCGTGCGGCGGGGGCGCGCCTACCTGCGCGACGGCACGCTGGCCGGCAGCACCGTCACGCTCGACCGCTCCGTCAAGTTCCTCGTCGAGAACACCGACATTCCCATCCAGGAGGCCGTGCGGATGGCCACCCTGAATCCTGCGCGCGCCCTGGCGCTGGACCGGCAGAAGGGCGTCATCGCCGTCGGGCGCGATGCCGACCTGGTGGTGCTTGACAAGGGACTGGAGGTCGACACGGTGTTGATCGGCGGGCGGGCCGTCTACCGGCGGCCGGAGGGGACCGCGCTGCGGCCGCCCGGCATGCCCGCCGGGTCCTGAGGAGTCGATGCCCATGACTCGGCTTCGGGAGCGGCTGCGCCCGCTCGGCGCATGGCTGGTGCCGGCCCTTCTGGTCGGTGTGACGGTTGCGTGCGCACTCCCGAAGGCGGACGGCGGGGCCGTGCACGGCCTCGACGGTGCCGTGCTGACCGCGCTGCGACAGCCGGGCGACCCGCGGGCACCCGTCGGGCCCGCGTGGCTGACGGGCATGGTCCGCGACGTCACGGCGCTCGGCTCCACCGGAGTGCTGGTGTTCGTGACGGCCGCCGCCCTGGGCATCCTGCTGCTGGTCGACGAACGGCGGGGCGCCTGGCTGCTGGCGGCGTCGGTCGGCGGGGGGTTTCTCCTGAGCTATCTGCTGAAGGCGTGGATCGGCCGCGCACGGCCCGAGATGGCCGCGCCCGGAGTCGTCGCGTTCGGGGCCAGCTTCCCCAGCGGGCACAGCACGATGTCGACCGTCGTGTACGCCACGATCGCGCTGCTGCCGGCGCGTGCGCACGTCCGACGCGCCCTCCGGCTCTACCTGATCTCGATCGCCGTCGTTCTGGCCGCCCTCGTGGGGGCCAGCCGCGTGTACCTGGGGGTACACTGGCTGTCCGACGTTCTGGGCGGATGGTGCGTGGGGGCCGCCTGGGTGCTGCTCTGCCGCCGCGTCGGCCGGGCGGCAGAACGGCCGGCGCCGCCTTCCGGCTGACGGCGTGCAGCCCCTATCGGCTCAACGCGAACTCGAGCATGCTGCAATAGAGCGCGAGCTGGACCTCCAGGATCTCCTCCAGTCCCAGCAGGCGCACGCGGTCCGTGCGGACGCCGTGCGGGCACTCGAACGTGAACGGCACGCCTCCGCAGACGTGGTAGAGCATGCCGGTCAGGTTGAGCGAGGCCGGGAACTCGCCTCCTTCGGGCCGAGGCTCCGGCGCGCCGCCCGACGGGATGCCGAGCGGCTCCAGGCGGGCCTGGAAGACCCGGTAGAGCGCCCTGACGTGTTCCTGCACCGCCAGGGGGGTGTAGGCGGGCCGGCCGAAGTGCGGGGCGTGGCCGCTGCTGTGCAGGACGGCGGTCAGGTCCGGCCCCTCGCGGCGCGCCACGTCGAGGATGGCCGGCGCGGAGGCGCTCATCGCCCGCGTGAACTCGTCGTGCATCGGGTTCACGCCCGCGTCGTCGTAGTAGCATCCCAGGAAGCTCACCTGGTCGGCGCGCATCGGGTGCACGCGCTTGCACTGGGGCCAGCCGCACAGCCGGCCGTCGCTCCAGGTGCCCTGCCCCCAGAAGCGGATGTCGTCGCCCTCGAGGCCCTGCAGCGTGCCGGGCTCGAAGCGGGCCAGACCGTCCGGATTGCCCGTGGGCAGGATCAGAAGGCGGCACCGTTCGGCCAGGGCCCTCAACTCGTCCTGGGGGCGGCCGCGCAGGTCGGCGCCCGTCTCCATGACGTGCATCAGGTTCACCAGGCCGGTCAGACCCTCCACCTCGTGTCCGTGCACCGGGCCGACGAAGAAGACGACCGGCTTCGTGCGCGAGGCCCGGTCCATGTAGGCCGACGGCTCGCGGGCCGCCACGGCGGAGTTGAAGTTGGCCTTTCCGCCGGCGGACTCCCGCTCGCCGTAGGCGACCAGCCGGATGGGGCGGCCGCCCGGCGAGGTCCCCATGGTGCTCACCTCGCCCGCCTGCACGGCCGCAAGGTGTTCGTCCAGCCGGGCCAGACCGCCGCACCAGAATCCGGGCAGCGTGCGCTCGGGGATGCGGCTCCGGGCTTCCTCCAGGGTCATCAGCCGCCACGGTCGCGTCTCTTCGGCCATCGTGGATTCCCTTCCGTGGTCCGTCTACGCCGGGAGCATGCGCAGGAAGTTGTCGTGCGCGATCTTCACCAGCACTCTGCGGGGGATTCCCCGCCGGTCGAGCGCCTCCCAGAGGTCGCCCATGCGCGAGGGCTCGGGGACGGCCATCACCGCGCCCTCCGGCACGCCGTCGAAGTCCGTGCCGATGCCGACTCCGTCCTCGCCCATCAGATCCAGCGCGTGGAGCACGTGCTCGACGTAGTCATCGAGGGTCGGGTCGTCCTGACTGACGAACGGTCCATAGAAGCAGAGGCCAACGACGCCGCCCTTCCCGGCCAGCGCGGTCATCATCTCATCGGTCATGTTCCGCGTGTGGGGGCAGAGGGCGGCGCAGTTCCCGTGCGTATAGCAGACCGGGCCGGTCGCGCATTCCAGCGTCTCCCAGAACGTCACCTCGTTGGCGTGCGCCAGGTCGCAGGCCAGGCCGAGCCGGCCCATCTCCGCCAGCGACGTGCGCGCGAAGTCCGTCAGGCCCTTCTGCTCCCTGCGCAGAGCGGCCCGCTCGGCAGGGGAGAGATAGCCGAAGTGGCTGCGGCTGACCTGGAGCGCGTGGGGCGTATCCTCCGTGCCCTCGTTGTGCGTCAGGCTGCAGACGCGCACGCCGAGCCGGTGCCAGTTGCGCAGTTGCTCGATCTGCTCCGCGAACATCGACTGGCCCTCGATCGTCATGACGATCGCCGCCCGGCCGGCTTCGACGGCCGTCCGCACGTCGGCCGCCGTCGTGCAGAGCGCCAGCTCGTCGGGATGGGCGGCCGCGATCCGGTAGACCCCGTCGATCATGCGCAGGCTGGCCAGGAGATCCTGTTCACCGACCATGGCGAACAGGCCGCGCAGGTTGCCCGCGCGCAGGCGCGCCGTGTTCACGTGGCAGCCGTCCTCGGCCACGCAGAGGTCGAGCGAGAGCCCCCGCGAGGACCGCCGTTCGATGCTGTCGCAGTGGGCGTCCAGCGTCCACAGTTCGTCCGGGACATCCGCCATTGCGTATCTCCTCCGTCAGGAAGCGTTCCTCGCGCGCTGCCGGGCCTGGAACTCCCGGGCCGACTGTGCGCAGAGATCGGCGGCCTTGTAGTGGTCAACCATCTGGAAGATGCCTTCCCCGAGCGATTCGGACATCCTCTCCCAGTAGTCCTCCACGTCGCCGCCGCAGAGCGAGTGGCCGCCGCAGACGAGGCCCGCCCCGAGCCTGCGGACCTTCTCCACCGACGCGACCATCTGTTCGTAATCCGAACCCCGCGCGGGGAAGAACCAGCCCGTCATGTCGCCCGTGAAGAGCACGCGCTGCCCCGAGATCTCGAGGAGGAACGAACTGCTGTCCGGCGTGTGGCCGGGCGTGTGATACGCCTCAAGGCGGACCCCGGCGGCTTCCAGGACGTCGCCTTCGCGGAAGAACCGATCCGCAGGCACGGTGGCGCGGCCCCAGTAATCCGCCTTCCTGTTCGTCTCGTGGATGGCCGCCGTCGCCCCGTGCTGCTGGAAGAACTCGCAGCTCTCGGCATGATCGCCGTGGCCGTGCGTGTAGGCCACGAGCCTGATGTCGGCCGGCGTCACCCCCAGCGGCTCCATCAGCGCCACGACGGCATCCGTGTAGCGCCGGAAGCCCGAGTCCACGAGGACGCATTCGCCGCCCCGGCCGCGAATCAGGTACACGCAGGCGCCCGAGTAATCGGGAATCGGCCGGGGATCGCACGGATAGCCCGTGACCAGGTAGAGGCCATCGACCAGTTCCATGACGCCTTCGGGGACCTGCATTGCCTACCTCCCATCCTCCGGCCTGATATGGAGCGACGCATGAGGCTCGCACGGGACGCCCCTCATGTCAAGGCCAGGTGCGTTCGGACGCGTTCCCCGAGCCACTCACGGCCAATCGGCCGGGATCGTGTAGAGGTGGGCGGATCGGCCAAGCCGGGTGAGGAGGAGGTGCGTCCCGTCCGGCGAGAGGGGGGACGTTGCCGGCGTCAATCCAGTCGGCCACGCGCCCCCGCCTTCTGCGGCGTTCGGCAGACGGATGGCAGCGCCCAGTTCCTCCTGCCGAATGAGATGCCCTCCGGCCACAGCCATCTCCTCGTGCCTCCCGTCGGGCGTTCCGAAGCGCGACGTCAGTCCGGGAAGTCCGCGCAGGATATCAACTCCACGCCGTTCTCTTCGCACAGCTCCCGCAGGCCGGGAGCGCACACCGCCTCGGTGTCCGTCAGGCGGTAGGGTTCGGCCCAGGGGGATGCCGTCGAGGACACGGAGCGCAGCTCGGGGCTGCTCTCGGCCAGGTGACAGCAGACGAAGTGGACGCCTTCGCCCAGGTTCTGGATGTGGCGGCGCAGCCACTCCGTCTTGTCCATCTTCTGTGCGCGGGCATCGTTGGTCAGAGAGGTCCTGGTCGTGAACGGGAAGGCGCAGTCCTCGTAAGCTGGTCCCATGTTGCTGCGGCATCGCACGCCGTAGCGCCGGATCAGGCGGGCCGTGACTTCGAGGTCGACTGGACGCATGTGCATGTCGACGTGGCATGGTTCGATCCCGCGCGCGCGCACCAGCTCGATCTGCGCGACGTACTCCGCCTCGAGTTCGGCGGGATCGGCCTTCTGCTCGACTTCCTCGACGCTGCGGGGAAACGTGCCGTCGTCCTTGACGAGGGACGGCGCGTGCGTGAGGGGGCGCCAGCGGTAGTTGTCCCACTCGCACGTGACCGTCAGGTGAACGCCGACCGGCAGGCCATTCTGCCGGGCCATCGCCATCGCCTCCTCGGCCCAGGGGCAGGGCACCATGAGCGACGCCTGCGTCAGGATGCCCTCGCGGAACCCGCGCAGGATGCCCTCATTGGCGGAGTGGCACATGCCGAAATCGTCGCTGTTGATCACAAGCCTCTTCACGGCCGCCTCCCGATGTGGACGAAGGGGGGAGCGCGGGAGCGGTCACAAGACCGGACCGCAGCGCCCGGGCTCAATCATAGCCAGCGGGTGCCGCCGGCACAAGCTGCGCCCGCCGTCCGTGCCCGTCCGTGTGCGTCCGTGTGTGTCCGTGCCGGCCCCCCCGGCGCTATCCATGGTGGGCCGCGCGGCCGAGGTACTCGCCCGAACGGGTGTCGATCTCGACGATCTCGCCGACGTCGATGAAGGCCGGGACCTTGATCTTCAGGCCCGTCTCGGTGACGGCGGGCTTGTACTGGGCCTGGGCCGTGGCGCCTTTGAGGCCCGGCTCGGTCTCCGTGATGCGGTGGCGGACGGACGTGGGCAGTTCGACGACGATGGGGCGGCCCTCGTGCATCTTGACCTGCACGCGGGAGTCGGCGGTGAGGTAGAGGACGTCGTCGCCGAGCAGTTCCTCCGGGAACGCCTCCTGCTCGAAGTTGTCCGTGAACATGAAGTGGTGGTGCATGCCGTCGCTGTAGAGATACTGCGCCTCCCTGGTGTCGACGAACGCCACCTCGACCTTGTCCTGCGGGCGCACGCGCCGGTCGGTGATGGCGCCGGAGCGCAGGCTCTTGAGCGTCAGGTGCAGGATGGCCCGCCAGTTCCCCGGGTTGCGGAACTCCGTCTTCATGACGGCGAACAGTTCGTTGTCAATCTTGACCACCGCGCCGCGCCGCACGTTTCCGAATGCCTCCACGGCTTGCTCCTGTGGGGATAGCGTCGGACGGATCAGGGGAAGGGCTTCCGCCGGCGGTGCGTCCGCCCGTCCTATGCAGACGGCCGCTCGCGTCGGAAGCGTGGACGACAGGCGTTCAGTATACCGGCGGCGCCCCGAGGCGGACAAATGAAACGTGCGCAGGCGCCGGCAGGGGCGGTCACCCGGAGCGGTCCGCTGCGGGCGTCCCGTCCGGATCGGCGGCGTCCGGCTCGTCGTCCGCCCGGCGACGGCGGCCTCCGATGGCGGCCAGCGAGCCCCTGACGGTGCTGAGCATCATCCTCATCATGCCCTGCCGGCGGGCGGCGGGCATGGCCAGGGGGCGGCACTGTTCCTGGCACTTGAGCCCGACGCGGATCGTCAGGAGCGCGTTGGTGGCGCCCTGGGCGGCGTGGGCGCCGATGAGCGAGGTGACCGAGCGCGTTGTGCCCAGGAGCGCCAAGGAAGCCTCGTGGGCCAGGTCGGCCAGCGCGGCGGCCGCGATGGTGCGCCGGAGGATGACGAACGTGCCGTACCGGCCGGCCCGGAGGCGGTATATGGCGGCGATCCGACCGACGAGACGGATGTTGCGCCAGAGCGCGATGAGGGCGTCCAGGAACCCGTAGGGCGACAGCGCCGTCGCGACCGCCACGTTGACGGCCTCCCGCCGGATGGCCTGGTAGGCCTCCTCGTCCATGGGACGCAGGAGGATGCGCTCGATGTCTTCCTCCCATTCCGCCGTGCTCTCGGCGATGGCCAGCCGCTCGCGCAGCCGCTCGATCCGGACGGACAGTTCCGCTTCCGGCGGGGTCTCGAGTGCCGCGAGGAACTGGCGGACCTCGCGGCGCACCTCCCGGTCGGCGTCCGGGTCCCGTGGCCGCATCCCCAGCTCGTGGAAGACCCCGCGGAGCCCGTCGACCGTCTTGAGCCGCAGGTAGCCGCGCACCTCCCGGGCCACCACAAGGCCGATCAGCCCGGCCAGCACGGCCGTGAGCACGCCCGTGACCACGCCGAGCACGGCGTTCATGCGGTAGGCGCGCAGGACGAGGTCATGGATCTCCACGACGGCGACGGCGGCCGCCACCCCCACGACGGCGAGGGCCACCAGGGTGGCGGTGCGGGCGACGGCGCCGCTCCGGCGCGCCGCCTCCGCTGCGGGCGGCGCCCCGGGGGCAGGCTCCGGGGCATCGGGCAGGTCGCCGACGTCCTCGGGCACCGGCGCGGCGGGGGGCAGCGGGGCCGCCCCGAGTTCCTCCGACTGCACGTCGGGCAGGTCGCTCAGGTCTTCCGGTATGCGGGTGTTCATGGCACAATGTCCTCGATCGTATGCCAGAAGACTTTGTCCAGGTTGATGTGCGGCGCCGTGGCGCCGTCCCGCATGGGGAGGCGTGCGGGCAGGAAGTCCGGGAAGATGAACTGGCTCTCCTCCGGGTTCCACTGGTCGTCCGGCCAGGCGGGCGGGATCTCCCCCGGGAACCAGGGGCCGTCCCTGTCGGCCGGTCGATCCGCCCGGCGGCCGCGCAGGCAGCTCAACTGCCGGCCCTCGAACTCCTTGGCCGCGTCTTCGGTGGAGCGGTGGGCCGCGCAGAACGTGACGCGGGGCCGGCCATTGGGCAGGCCGACGGCCAGCTCCCGCCGCTTCGGCTCCACCAGGTCCTCCAGCAGGTAGCGCAGGTTGCCGCGGGTGGCCCGGGTGCACTGGTCCGCCTTCGTGGCCACGAACAGCATCCGGTCGACCCGCGTCTGGAACATGTCGATGATCCGCAGGGGCGAGAGGGGATGGCGCTGTTCGGCGTATCCGAAGGCGTCCAGGATGCGGCGGAGCGCCCGCCGTGTGTCGTTGTAGGAGTGCACGCCCCGGCGGAGGATGTGCAGCACGTCGACCAGCACGATCTGGCGGGAGCAGCGCGCGGCCTTGCGGAAGAACGGGCGCACGTAGCCGCGCAGGTACTGGCCGTAGCGGACCCCGTATTCCCGCGCCAGTTCGGGCAGCCGTCGGCGGACGTCGTCGGGCAGGGGACAGAAGCGGAAGCGGTCCTGCCCGACGGCGTCGGCCTCCAGGAGCAGGGCCGACGGCTGCAGGTAGCCGAGGCCTTCGCGGCGGCAGTCCCGCAGGTAGTCGGCGTAGTGCTCGACGGCGGGGCGGTCGTCGGCGCCGGGGTGCAGTTGGGCGCATGTCTCGAGCCACGGCGCGCTGAGTTCCTTGCGCAGGCCCACGCGGGCTTCTTCCGACACCTGGTCGGACCACTCCTCGTAGCCCATGCTCACCAGCGGCAGGTCCAGGAGGCGCTCGCCCGGGTAGTCCACCAGCTCGAGGGTCACGGTGCGTGCGCGGTGGTTCTTCAGGTTGCGCACGGTCAGGGCCAGGGGGAACTCCGAGACGTCGGACGTGCGGGCGGGCCAGGAGGGGCTGTCGCCGCGCAACTGGTCCAGGTACTGCAGGTAGGGGAACGGCGTGGCCTCGGACCTGCGCCGCAGGGGAGCGGCTGAGAACGCGATGGCCTCGTCGCGGAAGGCCGGAAGGGTCTCTTCGCTGCCGTCGAGCAGGTGGTTGATGAGGGAGGTCAGGAAGACCGTCTTCCCGGCCCTCCGCAGTCCCGTCACGGCCACTCGCAGTGTTCTCATGGATGCGTTCGCCCGCTGTGGGTGTTCTCTGTGAGCGTACGCGGCCGGGGCGGGCGGAGTCAACCGTCTTGAGGCCGGGGTGCTGCCGTCCGTGTGCCGGTCATGGCGTCCGTCGGATGGCGGCCAGCAGGTCCTCCGGCGGCGCACTCTTCGTGACGTAGTCGTCGGCGCCGGCCCCCAGCATGCTCTGGCGCACGCCGTCCATCTCGTGCATGGACAGGCCGATCACGCGCGTGATCGGCCGTTCCGCCTTGATCGCCCGGGTGGCGTCCACCCCGCTCACCCCGGGCATGGACACGTCCATGATGACCACGTCCGGCTTCAGATCGCGGGCCAGTTCGATGCCCTGTGCGGCCTCGCCCGCCTGGCCCACGACGCGGATGCCGGGCGTCGATTCGAGCAGCAGCGCCAGCCCCCGGCGCGTCAGCTCATGGTCGTCGACGAGGAGCACGCGGATCGTCCTGTCCTGCTCGCCTGCCTGTGTCATTGCCGTTGTGCCCTTCCCCCGTGTGCGACGCGTTCGTCCGGAGCCCCCGCCGGATTCGGCTCCCGGTTGTCCGGAATCGGCCGGCGCGGCAGTTGGAGGAGGCATCCGGTGCCCCGCCCGGGCGCGCTGTCGATCCGGAGTTCCCCGCCCAGGAAGCGCGCGCGCCGGGCCAGCGTGCTCAGGCCGAAGCTCTCGGCGGCGCCGCCGCCGACATCGTAGGCGGCCGGGTCGAATCCCGCCCCTTCGTCCCGGACCGACACGCGGACCTCGTCCTCCCGGGCGTCCAGCGTCAGCAGTGCGCGGCCCGTTCCGGCGTGTTTGGCGCAGTTGAACAGGAGTTCGGCCGCAGCGCGGAAGGCGAACAGCCGCAGTTCCTCGGGCAGTTCGGCGTCCGCCTGCTCGTCGATCTCCGTCCGGATGTCCAGGGCGAAGCGCTCCCTGGCCTGCGCGGCCACGTGCAGCAGTCCGGCGGGCAGGCCGGCCGCGTGCGTGCGGTGCGGATGCAGGTCGTGGCTCATGTTCCGGCAGGTCCGGATCGCGGCCGACAGGGCATCCATGACGTCCTGGGCCGCCTGCGGGTGCTCCGCCGCCTTGTCCGGCTGCTTCAGGCAGTGGGTGCGCAGCGTGGCGTAGGCGAGCACCTGCTGGAGGTCGTCATGGAGCACCTGGGCGATGCGGTAACGTTCGTGCTCCTCGGCCCTGGTCAGCTCGCGCGCGAGGCGCTGCAGTTCGGCCGTGCGCTCGGCCACGCGCCGTTCGAGCTGGTCGTGCGACCGTCTCAGGGCCTCCTCGGCCTGCTTGCGCTCGGAGATGTCGCGGGCCAGGTGCACGACGCCGACGCGGTGGCCCCCGGCGTCCGTCAGCGGCACGGTCGTCACGAGGAAGTCGCCGCCGAGCCGGTCTTCGTGGACCTCGACCGTGTGCTCGCCTCCGTCCCGCCGGGTCATCACCAGGGGGCAGAACGGGGGTGGCCCGTCGGTGCCGTGCACGATCTCGTAGCAGGGCCGCCCCGCGCACTGCTCGGGGGACAGGCCGGCGCGCCGCGCCATCGCGCGGTTCACGCGCACGATCCGATGCTCCATGTCGAGGATGGCGATGAGGTCGGGCACGGTGTCGAATGTCCGCTCCCATTCGTCCTTTGCGTGCCGCAGGGCCTCCTCCATCCTTTTGCGGCCGGAGATGTCGCGACCGTAGAAGTTGACGTAGCCGTCCTCCGGGACGGGCACGACGGCGATGGCGAAGTGGGCGCCGTTCAGCTCGACGTCCTCCTCGAGGCCCCGGCTGCTCTCGACGGCTTGGGCGGCCAGCCGCTCCAGCGTCTCGTGCGGCAGGCGTCCGCCGGCCTCGCATCGCCAGGAAGGGGTTCCGGCGGCGGCGGCGTTCCGGTACAGCACCGTGCCGTCCAGTGCGACCCGGACGACGGGGTTGGGGTTCTCCTCGGGGAAGCGGGCCAGGCGACGCACCTCTTCTTCGGTACTCTGCAGCGCCTCCTCGGTGCGTCGGGACGCGCCGCTCGTCGAGACCAGGACCACCGTCGTCAGCACGGCGGCCGCTGCGGCGAGCGCTGCCGCATGCCACCGCGGGCCGCCCACGGACTCCGTCAGGATGATCAGCAGGCCGAAGGCAATCGGGATCAGGGCCGCGAATGTCAGACGCCTTGCGATCGTCATCTTGCCTCGCGTGCCGGGCGGCCCCGGTGCCTGGGGGCGGTGCGCCCGGCAGTCACCTCCGTTCGGGGCCTCGCACTGCTGCCAGCAGCCGCTCCGGCGAAGAGGTCTTCCTGACATACTCGTCGGCGCCGGCGGCCAGCATGCGCCGGCGCACGTCGTCCATGTTGTGCATGGACAGGGCCACGACGCGCACGTGCGGCATCTCCTTCTTGATGCGGTCGGCGGCCTCGATTCCGTTCATCCCGGGCATGGCCACGTCCATCAGGACCACGTCGGGCTTCAGTCGGCGCGTCAGTTCGACGCCCTCTGCGCCGTCGGCCGCCTGGCCGACCACGCGGATGTCGGCTTCCGCTGCGAACAACTGGGTCAACCCATACCGTACCATGGCATGGTCGTCCACCAGGAGCACCCGCAGGCGGGGATCGTCCTCTATCGTTCCCACCGTGTCACCCCACTGCACGATGATCGGGGAGTGTTCCGTCATCCCGTTCGTTCGACGCCGGTTGCGCTTGCCGAGCCCGGTTCCCCCCACCTGGAGACGCGTCGATGCGCCGGTTGCCGTCCCCCGTCACGTTCGGATCCAGACCTCATCAGCGTACGGGGTTCGGTGTGCCGCGTCAACCTCCGGCGGGGGTTTCGGGCAGGGGCCGCAGCGTCAGCTTCGGGTCCCGCGGATCATGGCCAGCAGTTCGGGAGGGGCGCCGTCCTTCGCGACGAAGCCGGCTGCGCCCGCCCTGAGCATGCGGGCGCGCGCGCTGCGCGGCTCGTGCATCGAGAACCCGATCACGCGCACCTCGGGCATCTCGGCCGTGATCACGCAGGTTGCCTCGATGCCGTCCATCCGGGGCATCGACAGGTCCATCAGGACCACCTCGGGGCGGAGGCGCCGGGCGGATTCCACGGCGTCCCGGCCGTCGGCCGCCTCGCCGACCACCTCGATGTCCTCCTCTGCGGCCAGCATCCGGGCCAGTCCACGCCGCACCGTTGCGTGATCGTCGGCTACCAGGATGCGGATCCGCGCGGGGTCGGCGTGCGCGGGGGCGGCGCCGGGCGAGCCGGGAGTGGGGCTGCCGTCAGGGCGGCAGTCGCTTGCCGATCTGGCCACGAATGCATTCTCCCGCTGATGGCCGGGCGGCGTCCCGGCGGCTCACGGCATTCCCTGATCCGTCAGGAGGGCGGTGTCCAGTCTCCGGGTTCCTCGCTCGACCGGCCGATCACCGCAAGGAGGGCCTCGTTGGCGGGTTCGCCGCGCCAGGGCCACAGGCGCGCCCGCCGCAGTAGCCGCACCGCCTCGCTCAGCCTCTGCCGCGTGCGCGTGCTCTCGGCCTCGCTGAGCGCGCGCGCATACCAGGCCGCCTCGCCGTCGCCGTCGTAGGCGGCCAGAGCGGCGTCCGCAGCCACCAGCAGGGCGGCGGGGCAGGTCGTGGGGATGTACACGGTGTCGACGACTCCCTTGAGCGCTCTGAGCCGGCAGACCGCCCGGTGGTCTCTGCGGGCGGCGGCCGAATCGATCTCCGTCTGCAGCTCCTCCGACATCCGGCTCAGCATCTGCAGCAGACTCGGGTTGTCCATGGTCCTCTCCCCCGGCCGGGCCCTCCCCCCCCCATGAACAGCCGGCACACGCCGGGCATTGAAGATAACCGATTGCCGGGTTCCCTCAATCGGGGGAAACCGTAGGCCGGTTCTCCCGAAACCGCAGGCCGGTCCGGGCCAGAACTTGACATCTCGCCGCGGACGGGTAGGATAGTGGCGGTTTCTTGGACAGGAGGAGGGCTGTGCACGAGACCTGGGAGTCCCCGACGCCCGAACCTGGAGAGCGGCGTGATGGCCATCCGGATCGTGCTTGTTGATGATCATCAGTTGATGCGCAAGGGCCTGCGGTCCATCCTGGCGGATGAGCCGGACATCGAGGTGGTCGGCGAGGCCGAGGACGGGCGCTCCGCGCTCGAACTCGTCGAGCGGACCGCCCCCGACGTGGTCCTCATGGACATCAGCATGCCGGACCTGAATGGGATCGATGCCACCCGGCGCATCCTGTCCGAGTCGCCGCGCACGCGCATCCTGCCGCTGTCCATGCACACCGACAGGCAACTGGTCGGCATGGTGCTCGAGGCCGGCGCCAGCGGGTTCGTCATGAAGGACGCCGACCCGCAGCAACTGGTCGAGGCGATCCGCCAGGTCGCCGTGGGCCGGGTGTACCTGAGCCCGGCCGTGGCGGACCTGGTGCTGGACCGATACGTACGCCACCGCCCCGGCGACCGCCCCGGCACCATCTCCAAACTGACCACGCGCGAGCGCGAGATCCTGCAACTGATCGCGGAGGGTGTGCATACCAAGACGATCGCATCCAAGCTGGACGTCAGCCCGAAGACCGTCGAGACCCACCGCCGGAACATCATGAAGAAGCTCGGAGTCGACAACGTGGCCGAACTCACGAAGCACGCCATCCGGGCGGGGCTGACGTCCCTGGAGACCTGAGCGCGTCGGGCCGCCCGGGCCGCCCGGCCCGCGCGGCTGCGCCTTTTCCTTAGTCCCGGTCAGGTTTCTGCCGGCATGGAGTGCGGAGCGCCCCGATTGTGCGGCCTGCGCCTGCCGCGTATCATCCGCTTCCAGCGTGGGAGCCTGCCGGATGCGGCACGCCGAGACGTGGCCACTGCCACGTGAGCCGAACCAGTGGACATGCCGCAAGCACGTGTGGCCGCAAAGAGCCGCGCACGGGATGGAGCGGGCCGACCAGAAGAGGCCCGCTCCGTCCCGCTGGCAGCCTGCCCTCCCCGCACATGCCTTCCATTCCTTCCTCGCGCCAGACGGCAACGGCCACGAGCGTGACGCCAGGCCGCCGGGATGCCGGGAACGGCATTCTCCGTCCGTCCTCTTCGGCCGTGCCTCGCGTGGCCCTTCCGCTCGTTCTCCGTGCGGCGGCGGGGTTTGACCCCTGCGGGGGGCGCGGGTAGAATCCGTGCCGGGCCCGTGCCGTTGGATGGACGGGCGGGCCGGAGGCCGTGCGTCTTTCCCGGATGGGGAGTGCGATGACCGATCGATTGCCGAGGACGGGGCCGATGCGCGCGGGCGCAGCCGTTGAGAGCATACTGAAGGACGAGCCGACGTCGGCCGTGCATGACGCGCTGCACGCCAGAGCGGTCGTGTTCGACAACGGGAGCACCCGGCTGGCCGTGGTCGGACTGGACATGGGCAACGCGTCCGATGAGCTGATGGCCGCCGTGCGCGGCCTGGTGGCCGAACAGGCGTCGGTGCCGCCCGAGAACCTGCTGGTCAACGCCTCCCACAACCATCGCACCCACGGCCAGGTCGCCGACGACGTGGCCGTGCGCATCGCCCGGGCCGTGCGCCGGGCGGCCGACGGCATGGTCCCCGTCACGCTCGGCGTCTGCAAGGGACGCGAGGACCGAGTGACGATGAACCGCCGGGTGCGGCTGCAGGACGGAACGGCCTGGACGATCCGGCGCGCCAACCCGTCGCCGCCCGACAAAGACGTGGCCGGCGTGGGGCCGATGGACCCGGAGATCGGCCTCCTGCGGGTCGACCGCGCGGAGGGCGGCACGCTGGCCGTGCTCTACAACTTCGCCTGCCACCCGTATGCGGGCGTCGCGGACGGCGGCGTCACGGCCGACCTGCCCGGGTTCGCCTCTCGCGTCGTCGAGGGCGGCTTGGGCGGCGAAGGAACGGTGGCCCTGTTCGTTCAGGGCGGGGCCGGCGACGTCACGCCCGTGCGCTACAAGGACTGGGATGCGCCGCCGCACACCGAGCGGCTGGGCACGATGCTGGGGCTGAGCGTTCTGGAGGCGGCTCGCCGAGCCGTGATGTGCAGCGACGCCCGGCTGCAGGCGCTCGCCGAGACCGTCGAGCTGCCCCGTCGGACCGATCTGAGGGATCGGCTGGCGGCCCTGGAGGCCCAGCAGGAGGAGATTCTTCAGTTCTTCAGCGGCGTGAACTGCGAGCACGGCTGGGAGTCCAGCCTCAACTTCAAGACCTTTCTGCCCCTCTACCTGAAGCACCTTCTGGACCCGGACGGCCCCGCGTATGCCTCCTACCTGTACCTGCAGGAGGAGAAGATCGGGCGCGGCGACCTGCGGAACCTGGACGCCGCCAACCGGCAGCGGATCGGCAAGTACCTGGAGTCCATCGCGCGGATGGAGCGCCTGATCCGCCTGCGGAACCGGATGGACCTGATCCGGCGCCAGATCGACGAGGGCGAGGAGGGCCCGTTGCGCGCGCACGTGGCGGTGATGCGCATCGGCGACTTCGTGCTGGCCGGATTCCCGGGCGAGGCATTCTGCCGGGTGGGGCTGAACGTGAAGGCGCAGTCGCCGTTCGAGCACACCTATCTGGCGGCCTACACCAACGGCTCCCTGGGCTATGCTCCCACGGCCGACGAGTACGGCGGGGATGCCTACGAGGACACGCTGACGAGGCTGGCTCCGGAGTGGCAGGAGGTCTACGAGCGGACGGTGCGCGAGATGATCGGGCGGCTGGCCTGAGGCGGGGCGTGCGCCCCTGCCGCGTGGGGACCTTCCGATCCGGGCTGCGCATCGGGCGGACGGGCGTCTTCGGAGGGACGGCGCTATGGAGAACGGAGGGGTGTCCGGGGCGGCGGCCGGCGCATGGCGCGCCCGTCTACCGACCGCGGCGACCCTCCTGGTCGTCGTCGGCCTGGCCCTGGCCGCTGTGGTCGTCGTCCTGGTACTCACGCCCGTCCATCCCTACTGCACGCGCGACTCGGCCAGCTACCTGGGCGCGGCGCGGAACCTGGCGGCGGGCCGGGGGCTGACGATCCCCTGGGGCACGCCCGCGGGCCGGCCGCTCGTGCACTTCCCGCCGCTCTATCCGGCGGTCCTCGGGGCCGTCGGCCGGCTCGGCGCGGACGTGCTGGCCGTCAGCCGCTGGCTGAACGCGCTGCTGTTCGGCGCGAACGCGGCGCTGGCTGCCCTGGCCGTCTACGGCGTGGCGGGGAACCGCCGGCTGTCGTGCCTGGCGGCGCTCCTGATGGCCGGCGCGCAGTGCATGCTGCGCATCCACACGGCCGTGTGGTCGGAGGCGCTGTTCATCTCTCTTCTGCTGGCGGCGCTCATCTCGCTGCACGCGTACACGCAGAGGCCGCTGCGGCGGTTCTTCCTTTCGGCATGCGCCGCGACGGCGCTGGCGCTGCTGTGCCGCTGGACCGGCCCCCCGCTTGTGGCGACCGGCGTCCTGGTGTTCTGTGTCTTCGGCCCGGGGGGCGTCTGGAAGCGGCTGGGGCGGGCGGCGGCGTTCGGGTCCCTCAGCGTGCTCCCCACGGCGCTCTGGCTGCTCCGGAACCTCCTGGCGGGGGGCACGGCCACGAACAGGACGTTCGCTTTCAACCCGATCTCCCCGAAGACCTTCCTCGCCGGTCTGGCCACCGTGTCGGGGTGGGCCGTGCCGAAGTTCCACCCGGGTTGGGTGGGGGAGCGGCAGTCGCTCATCCCGATGGCGCTGCTCTGCCTGGGGGCTGCCTGTGTGGCCGTGCGCTTCGTGTTCCGGCGAGGCGAGGGGACCGCCGGCCGACGTCTCGGTCGGCTCCCCTGGGCCTACGTCTGGTTCTGGTTCCTCTACTGCGGGTTCCTCCTGGTCAGCCTCTTGTTCTTCGACCGCCTGACCCCCCTGGACGACCGCATCCTGGCGCCCGCCTATGCGGCCTGGGTGGTGGGCCTGCTGGGGCTGTGGTCGGCGGCGTGGCTGCCGGGCGTCAGCCCGTGGCCTGTGCGGGGGATCGTCCTGCTGGGGTGGCTGACCATCGCCGCGCTGCAGGTCGTCGCCGCGGTCGCGTTCGCGGCAGGCGAATACGAGACAGCGCGACAGCAGCCCTTGCGGTGGGATCCGCAGCGGATCCGCTCCGTCCAGGCCCTCGCGGCGCGCCATCCCATCTACAGCGACTACCCGGAGGACTTCTACGTCCGCGCCGAGACGATCGTCCGGGGCTGGCCGGCGGAGACCCACGTCTGGTCCGGCCGTGCGGACCCCGACTACGCCCGGCTGCTGGAGGAGGCGGTCGACGAGATGCGGCGGTCGGACGGGCGGCTGATCCTGCTCGGCCGGGGGCCGCCCGGCGGGTTGGGCCTTGTGCATGCCGGCGCGGCGTCGGGTTTCGCCGTCTACAGGCTGGCCGGGGAGCAGGGCGGCCGCCCGGACGTGCCGCCCGTGCGGCCGGGAGAGGACACGCGTGCGAGACGGCGGTGGGTGCCCGGATATCTGCGGCGGCGTTCGCACTGACCGACTGGCGGGGCGGGGGGCGGGACGCTACAATGCCGTAGGCAGGGCGGCGGCAGCCGCCTGCCTACGGAATGGGCGAAGGAGCGGGGCCGTGTGCCCGTGCGGGCAGCGGGCCGTGCCGGGTTCTCCGGTTGGTCGAGTGAGGAGGTGCGCGATGAAACGCTTGGCAATGGTGGCCGTGGCGTGTGCGTTGCTGTGTGTGTGCTCGGGATGCTTCCGGACGAGCTTCCACGCCGAGAACCTGCCGTACGGCGTGTCGATGACCAGGCCGGACCCGGCGACCGAGTCGGTGGTCTACCACTTCGAGCAGTCCAGGTGGAACCACTACTTCCTCTATGGCCTCATCCCCACGTCCGATGCGGACATGGAGCGGTTCGTGGGGCGGCACGTCGCGGCGGGGCAGGGCGTGCGCAACCTCAGGATCAGGCACGGGGTGAGCTTCACGAACGCCCTCATGTGGGCTCTGGTCGGCGGGATCTACAACCCGATGACCACGACCGTCTCCGGCGACGTCGTGCAGGTTCGGCCGGCGGGTTCGGGTCTGTAGCGGGATCGGGCATTCGACAGCGCGTGGCCGGGCGGATACCATGGGTGGCTTTCCGGGCCCGCAGGACGGGCGTGTGCCTGACGATCATGGGCCAGAACGAGAACGAGACCGATGAAGATCAAGATCCGGAAGAGCACGACGAAGAGCCGGCGCATGGGAGGATTCCTGAGGCGCCGGCGGACCAAGGCGGGGCGCAACCTCATCGCCCGGCGGCGGCGCGGGCACAAGTAGAGCCCCGGACGGCGCCCGGGTGCCCTCGCCGGCACAACCCATCCCATCGGCGAAGGAGCCGCCCGTGGACTTTGCCGCAGCAGGCGGAGTGGCGGTTGTCGCGGTGTTGCTGGTATGCCTGATGTCGGCCGCGCGGCCGACGGAGGGCGTCGGGGCCTCTGCTCTGCCGGCCGGCCGGCGTGTCGAATGGCGGGCGGGCGTCGAGGGCGGCGTGCCCGACGTACCGGTGGTCCTGGACCTTTCCGCCTACGGGCCGGCCGCCGACGGCGAGACGGACGATGCGCCTGTGTTCCGGAAGGCGCTTGCCGACCTGCCGACGCCGGGTGCCCTCCATGTGCCGCCCGGCACCTACAGGCTCCGCTCCGGCCTGAACCTGCGCAGCGGCGTGGTGCTGCGCGGTGCCGGCGCCGGTCGGACGCACCTGCTTTTCGACCTGCCCGAGCCCGGCTATGGGACGGCCCTCAGTGTGCGTGGCCGCGCGGAGGGGGAGGGCGACGCCCGGCCCATCCTGGGCGGGGCCCGGGCCGGCAGCCGCGAGCTGGAACTGGCCTCCGTGCAGGGCCTCGAGCCGGGGACGACCGTCTGGGTCTTCCAGGAGAACGACCCCGAGCGGCTCTACACGAGGCCCGAATGGGACGTCGAGTGGGCGCGCCACAGCATGGGCCAGATGGTGCGCGTCGAGGGCGTGGCCGGCCGGCGCGTGCGGATCGACGTGCCGCTTCGGCTCACCTACGAGGAGGAGTTCCGCCCCCGCCTGCTTGCCGTGCAGCCCGTGACCGGCGTCGGAATCGAGGGGCTCCACATCCGGCGCCTGGACCAGCGGGACGGCTACATCGTGAGCCTCCGCGAGGCGGTCGACTGCTGGGTGAGAGACTGCGAGCTTGACCATGCCTGCAGCGCGCACGTGGCCGGTTCGCGCTCGCGGTTCGTCACCGTGTCCGGATGCTACATCCATCACGCATGGAACTACGGAGGCGGGGGGCACGGCTACGGCGTGAGCCTGAGCCGTTCGGCGACCGACTGGCTGGTGACGGACAACATCTTCCGGCACCTGCGTCACTCCATGATCGTGCAGTGCGGCGCCAACGGGAACGTCTTCTCCTACAACTACTCTTTCGAGCACCAGATGTGCGACATCAGCGTGCACGGCCACTACGCCTACATGAACCTGTTCGAGGGCAACGTGGTCCAGCAGCCGTTCGTGGGCGACCATTGGGGGCCGGCCGGACCGCTCAACACGTTCCTCCGCAACCGCGTGGAGGCCCAGCCGCACCGGGCATACGGCGCGATCCACGTGCGCGACAGCTCCCACCGCACCACGGTGCTGGGCAATACCGTCCTGCGGGGTGCGATCCGCGTCCAGGACGATTCGAAAGACTGCTTCGTCGGTGCGAACCTGGTGCAGGGCCGCCTTGAGTGGGGCGATGTGCCCGCCGGTCTGCCGCTGCCCGCGTCGCTCTACCTGAGCGGGCCGCCGGAGTCCTGGGGCGCCAGGCCGTGGCCGGCCGTCGGCGCGGACGTCGACCTCGCCACCGGCGAGGCCCTCGCCACCGGCGAGGCCCTCGCCACCGGCGAGGCGCGCGCCGCCGGCGAGGCCCTCGCCGCCATCCCCGCCCAGGACCGGGCCGAGGCGCTGCCGGCGGCGGAATGACGGGTCGGCGGGTTCCCCTTCGTCCGAGTGGCGGGGTGCTTCGCGATGGTGCGCGGACGCCGCGCGCTCCCCCCCCGTTGTGCCGGGTACCGCGGGTTCATGCCCCCGGCATCTTTGGGCTATCGCCCGAGACCCCAAGGCCGTATACTGAAAGGGTTCGAGACACTCTTGGGATCATGTGCCCCGAAGCCATGGCCGAATGCGCGACGACGGAACAGGGTCCGAGCGCCGGCGGGCGGAGCCGTCCGGCGCTGATCCTGCCCATGTTGGCCGGCCTGACCCTGCTGGCCGGGCTGCACGCTGCCGGCCGGTACAACTACCTGCTGTTCCACACGCTGGCCGAGGGCTTCGCCATCGCCGTGGCCTGCGCCGTCTTCATGCTGGCGTGGAACGCGCGGCACATCCTGGAGAACGCGTGCCTGCTGCTGCTCGGCGTCGCCTACCTGTTCGTGGCCGGCCTGGATCTGATCCACACCCTGGCCTACCGGGGCATGGCGATCTTCCCGGATCAGGGCGCCAATCCGGCCACTCAGCTCTGGATCGCTGCGCGCGGTCTGGAGGCCGGCTCGCTGCTGCTCGCGCCGCTGGTGCTGAACGTGCGCCTCCGGCCCCGACTGGTCCTTCTGGCCTACGCGGTCGTTGCGGGCTCTCTGCTGGTGCTGGTCGTCCGGGGCGTCTTCCCCGAGTGCTTCGCCGAGGGTGTGGGCCCGACGCCGTTCAAGATCGCCGCCGAGTATGTCATCTGCGCCGTCCTGGCCGGCACCGCCGTGCTGCTCCATCGTCGTCGCGATGCCTTCGACCCGGGCGTACGCCGGCTGCTGGTGGCGTCGATCCTGGTCACGATCGTCTCGGAGATCTCGTTCACCCTGTACCAGGACCCGTACGGGTTCTTCAACCAGGTGGGCCACTTTCTGAAGATCGTGTCGTTCTACCTAATCTACCGGGCGGTCATCGTCACGGGGATGAGCCGTCCCTACGACCTCATGTACCGCCGGCTGCACGAGAGCGAAGAGCGCTACCGCCGGCTGTTCGACAGCATGGCCGAGGGCTTCGTCCTGCAGGAGATGGCCGACGGTGAACAGGGCGACGCGCGCGAGTGCCGCTTCCTGGAGGTCAACCCGGCGTTCGAGCGTCTCATGGGGCTCAGAGCGGCCGATGTGATCGGCAGGCGCATGCAGGACGTGCTGCCGGGCGCCGCGCAGGACTGGCTCCAGATCTGCCGCGTCGTCGCTGAGACGGGCCGGCCCGCCCATGTGGAGAGCTACTTCAGCAATCTGGACCGCTGGTTTGAACTCTATGCCTATCGGCCTGCCCCGGATCAGTACGCCATCATCTTCAGCGAGATCAGTCGGCGCAAACGGGCCGAGGCGGAGCTGCTCGACCTGAACGCGTCCCTGGAGCGGCGCGTTGCCGAACGGACGGCCGAAGTGCGCGAACAGGCGGACCGCCTGCGTGCACTGGCCAGCCGACTGCGGCGCGTCGAGCGCGATGAGCGCGAGCGCCTCGCCCGGGTCCTCCACGACCACGTCCAGCAGCTCCTGGCCGCTGCGCGCATGCAGGCCGCATGGATCAAGGACGACCGCCGCCCCGAACGCGTCCGCGCCACCGCCCAGATGATCACGGACATCCTGCAGGAGGCCATCGACGCCTGCCGTTCGCTGGCCGTGGACCTGAGCCCGCCCGTGCTGCGTGAAGACGGCCTGGCCGCCGCCCTCCGCTGGCTGGCCGACCGCATGCAGGAGCAGCATCAGTTGACCGTCCGGTTGGGGGGCGAGTGCGACGCCGAACCCGCGACCCACGACGTCCGGGCCCTTCTGTTTGAGTGTGTCCGCGAGCTGCTGTTCAACGCGGTCAAGCACGGGGGCGTGGCCGAGGCCGAGGTCTCCCTGGCCCTGGCTCCGGACGGCTGCATCCGGGTCTGCGTCTGCGACCAGGGGAAGGGATTCGACCTGGACGAGGTCCGGCGCCGAGGCTCCGACCAGATGACCTTCGGCCTGTTCAGCATCCAGGAGCGCCTGGCGCACGTCGGCGGCACGACGGAGATCCGGACTGCGCCCGGAAACGGCACCCGCATCATGCTCTCGGTGCCCGCCCGCGACACCGCACGGCCCGTGCGCGGGGGCGCCGGCGGGACCTCCGCGTCGGCGTCCCAATAGGGCCGTGGGTGGCCGCGACCGCGTGCGTTTCCGTTGCGCCTTGACCGATGTCGATGCCGGTGCCATACTGACCGATGGGGATGGGCGAACCGGGGAACGGGTCGCGCCGGCGGCTGTTTCAGCAGAAGGAGGCGGCGATGCGGAGACGTGTGGCCTTGCTTGTGGCGGTCCTGGTGACGGGTGCGGTGTCGCTGTCGTGCGAATACACGCACGGGCGCGTTGTGGTGAAGCCACCGAAGCACCCGCCTTCCGGACCCGGCTGGACCTGGGGAATGCATAAGGACCACGGCGGACACCGGCTCGGGGACCTGCGTCCCAAGGAGTCGAAGGCCGAACACGAATGGCGCCTTGCCGAACTCCGCCGCGAGCAGGAGTGGCGACGCGCGATGGAGTTGCGACGCAAGGAGTTGAAGCACGAGCGCGCCCTGCGCCTGAAGGCATTGCGGCGTGCGAAGAAGCACCGCGACGATGACGGGGACGGCCACGGGGACGGCCACGGGGACGGCCACGGCGGCCATGACGACGACGGCGGGGGGGGCGGCAAGGGCGCCGGCAAGAAGCCGGGCCGGGGCGGGCGCGATTAGGCGTCGGCCGGGAACTCAGCCGTCGGCGATCAGGATGGCGCCGGCGGGGCAGCGGTCCGCTGCTTCGCGGCACCGTTCCTCGGCATCGGGCGGGACGGTCGGGACGATGGTCCGTGCGCGGCCGCCGTCCATGGCGAACACCTCCGGGCAGAGCCGGACGCACAGGCCGCAGCCGAAGCAGGCATCAGTCACCTGTGCACGCAGGCGTGCGGGGGAGGGCGTTTCCGGATCGGCCGGCGGCCGGGCGGCTGGGTTGCCTGTCGTTCGGCGCGCCTCGTGCAGATGGCGCAGGCCGCCCAGCGCCAGGGCCGCCGCGCCGGCGGCGATCAGAAAGCCGCGCCGGCTCAGGTTGCCGTCCGTCCCGGTTGCCTTCGTCATCGTGTGACCCCGTACGCTGCGCCCGCCGCGGGCGGCCGTCCCCACACGGGGCCGCGCCGGCAACGCACCATCACAACTCTATGGCCACCGCCCGCCCATTTCAACGCCCGTCCCCCGGGCAGGCTCCTCGGAGAGAGGCTTGACGGCGGGGCGGGGCGGCCGTAGACTCCGCCGGAGAGGCGTTCCCGGAGCGGGGACGCGTGGTGGTGGTGGCGGCCGTCGAGGCCGCCGGCGAGAGGACGGGCCATGGACAGGGCGCTGGGCGTGTCGCTGGACTGGTTTGAGGAGTGGCGCAAGCGGACGGGCGAGGGGCCGCCGCACTTCGCGGATATGGCGTCCATCCCCGATCTGCCGCCGCTGCTGGAGTTCCGGGACGGCCGGCCGGTGCAGACGCCGTCCGAGTGGCCGGAGCGCCGGGCGGAGTTGCGGGTGCTGTTGGAGCACTACATGTGGGGGCGGCTTCCGAAGGTCGCGCCCGCCGTGTCCGGGGCGAGGGTGCTGGCCGAGGAGCGCGGGCGCGGCATGGTGCGCCGCCGGATCGCCGTCTCGTTCGGCCGGCCCGTCAGCGTCGCCCGTACGCCCATCGAGATCGAGACCTTCACCCCGGCCGGCCCGGGGCCGTTCCCGGTGTTCCTCACACAGTCGAATCACCGCGCCTGGGCGATGCTGGGCGTCTCGCGCGGCTACCTCTCGTGCGTCTATCCGGCGGCCGACGGCACCGATCAGTCGGCGGTGTTCGTCGACGCGTATCCGGACTGCGACTGGGCGGCGATCGCGCGGCGGGCGTGGCTGGCGTCCAGAGCCATCGATTACCTGTTCACGCTGGACGAGGTGGACCGGGACAAGGTGTGCATCACCGGGCATTCGCGCAACGGCAAGCAGGCGCTGATCGCCGCCGCGATCGACGAGCGCATCACCGCCGTGGTGGCCAGCAGTGCGGGGGACCCGTGCAGCGCGCCGTACCGGTTCCACTCCGAGACGGGTCTGGTCTGCAGCCTGGAGCACGTCACGCGCGGGCAGCGGCACTGGTTCCACCCGCGCATGCGCTTCTTCACGGGGCGCGAGAACAAGCTGCCGGTCGACGCGCACTCCTGCCTGGCGCTCATTGCGCCGCGCCACTGCCTGCTCTCGACGGCCGTCAACGACGGCTGCGAGTCCTCGTTCGCCGTCGAGCGGGCACTGCGCGCGGTGCGGCCCGTGTACGAGCTGCTCGGGAATGCGGACGCCGTGAAGATCCGCTATCGGCCCGGCAGCCATGAGACGAACTCGGAGGACCTGCAGAGCTACTTCGACTGGTTCGATCGGGCCTTCGGGCGCGGCGCGCGGGAGTTCCCCGACGAGTTCCTCTACGACTTCGACTGGGACGCGTGGCGCGCGGCGGCGGGCGAGATCCCGGAGGCGCCGTCCGAGCCCCGTGCGGCGGTGGAATGGAGCCTGGGCGAGGCGCCGCCCCGGGCGGTCGGGTGGGGCATGGGCTATGGCAAGGAGACGGACCACGACGCGCTGATGCTGGCGCGCCTGCACACGCCCCCCGAGGTGCGGCGCGTGCCCGTGCAGTTCGGCGACTACCTGTCCGGCGACCTCTACGTGCCGGCCGAGGTCCGGGGCCGGCCGCCGGTGGTGATCTGGCTGCATCCGCTCTGCTACCCCAAGGGCTACCGGGGCCACTACGCCGGGGACGGCACCGCCGAGCCGATCTTCATCCAGCTCGCACGCCGGGGCGTCGCCTGCTTCGGGTTTGACATGGTGGGGTTCGGGCGCCGCATCCGCGAGGGCACGTCGTTCTACGCGCGCTTCCCGCGCTGGTCGAAGCTGGGGCGCATGGTGGCCGACGTGCAGGCCGCCGTCGACTTCGTGCGCCGGGGCGATGGCCGCTTCGACTACTCGGTCTCGCCGGACTACACGGCGCCCATTCCCGATCTGGATACCGACCGCCTGTTCTGCCTCGGCTACTCGATCGGCGGGATGGTGGCGCTCTACGCGGCCGCTCTGGACGCGCGCATTGCGGGCGTCGCGACGTTCTGCGGCTTCACGCCGTTGCGCACCGACACGGACGAGAAGGGCACGGGCGGCATCCGGCGGTGGTGGGAACTCTACAACACGCAGCCCCGGCTGGGCCTCTACCGGGGTCGCGAAGGCGAACTGCCGTTCGACTTCGACGACGTGCTGTCGATGATCGCGCCGCGCCCGTGCCTGATCAGCTCTCCGGTCTACGACCGGGATGCGGACGTCGAGGACGTGAGGGCGTGCGTGGAGCGCGCGTCGCCGGCCTGGGGCGATGCGCCGCCGGGCCGCGGCCTCACGCACGAGACGCCGGAGGTCTACAACCGCTTCCACCAGTCGGACTTCGACCGGTTCTTCGCCTGGCTCGACGGCGTGTTGTAGGGGCGAATCCGCCGCAGGATGCGCTCAACGTCCTTCGAGCCTGGTCAGGGCTTCATTCCGTCCGGCCGGTAGTCGGTTCTGCCTCAGGTTGTGAGGCATCCTGCGTTCCCCCCCGGGCATCGACCTCGAGTGTCAGCCCGCCCGGGGTGCGTGCACCATACTCAAAGGCGGCAATCTCGCATCTGTGCCGTCCGCCGGCGGGGAAGAGGAAGCTGCATCGGCGCTGTTCCCGGCCAACGTGTTGCCAGGGCCCCTCATTGAGCCGCTGAAAAAGCTCAACTCCCTCCGGCAGTGGATCCGGATCCACACGGATGTCGAACGCCCATTCCGGGCTCACAGGGCCGGTGCCGTCCGGCCCGCTGATGGCGATGTGCGGGAGCTTGTAGCGAAATGCCGTAGGGTCGGGCTTTGATGTATAGAACCACAGGCTGCCGGCCCCGTCTTCCTGAATGTCCACGTCGAGCAGTTCCGGCGGCAGGGGCGTTGAGGGCCGGAACCGGTGCGCAGTCTCGCCCATGATGTATTGTCCGGTTCCCATGAGCCACATGCCGCCCGACAGCGTGCGCTTCATTCGGCGCAACCGCGAGCCGAACTGGACAGTGGCGGCTGTCTGCGGAACCGATCCGGTCTTCAGGGCGGTCTCGAACTCGTCACGGCGCAGGAAGAGCGTATACAGACGGCCTTCCTTGATGACGGGGAAGCAGTAGCCGCTGTGTTCGTCCAGGAACTCGCGCTCGTACGGCCAGAGGCCGTTCTCGGTCAGCATGAGCTTCTGTCGCTCATCCTCCCGGGGACGAGGCATCTCAACGACCTCTTCGCCCTCTGCGAGATACCATGAGTCCGCGTAGTATCCCCGGATCATCATCCCCAGTCCCCGGCACATCTGCAGGCCAGTGACGTGGCTTGGAACCCACGGCATCCGCCACCGCTCTCCATCGTAGAGGTGCAGGTTCCCTCGATCCTCAAGCCAGATACGACCGTCGGACGTGACAACGATTCCCCGGAAACCGTCGACGAGTGAGAAATCGCGTGCTCCCTCTCTCACCGCTTCCTCAAGAAGGCTCTGCATCGTATCGAACTGCCGGACGGAATCCGGTCCGACATCGAAGACGGCGGCCGGGCGCGCCTCGGCCAACAACACATGGCCGCGATCGTCCACTGCCGATTGGCGGCCGACCCTGGTTGTGTCAAAAGGCACCCTCTGATGCCGCCATTCACGGCCGTTCCAGCGCGATAGGTCATGGGGGCGGTCTTTGCGGAACATGGCGACCTCGCCCGGTGCTGTCTGCCACACATTGCCGCCTTGGAGGGCAAACTCCTCCCAGACTGCAGTCAGCGGTGACAGGGGAGGTGGCCCCGATCCCAGCGTCAGCTTGGCTACCTTTAAAGAGAGCGCAAACCAGATGCTTCCGTCCGGCGCCTCATGCAGTTGCCGAGAACCCGTATCGAGTCCATACTGCCAACGCCAGAGAGAGATGGCACCGTCCCGGAACACGCCGATCCCTTGACGCGGCAGAATGAAGACGATTTCTCCTGCCGGCGTTTCAAGGCAGCGTCCGGGACCGTCCATATATAGACCCCTGGCCCACCGCACGCTGTCCGCTTCGGCGATTTTTTCCAGACGTCCGTCGGTCGAGAGGCGGAAGAACCCGAAGCCGGGCGCGTCTGCCTTGGCTCCTATGAGAAGAACGTCGCCGTTTCTCAGAGCAAGCGCGTCGTAGAACCGTATGTCCCTGTCAGAAAGAAACGCTTTGACCAGAGTGATCCTCCTGCCGGTCAAGAGGTCAAAAGCGAACAGATCGGGGCTACCTACCGCGAACAGAACAACGCGTCTGCCTGCCCATAGGACACCTTTGGCCGAGGCCGGGCTCCAGAACAAACGGTCCCGCTTGCTGAGAGCATTGGACGCATCCGCGCAGTAGAGGGAACTGGCATGGCAGAAGTAGACTTCGTCACCAACGTCAAAAACCAGCGTATCCGTCACGGACAACCTCGCCCTGATGCGCTTCCACCCATCAGCCAATCGGCAGGCCAGAAAGCCGTCTCCCCAGGTGAAGAGACGGCCTGAGCGGGAGACGTGTGCAGCCGGCCTCGCGCCTGTCCTTCCCACGCTGAAGTTGCACTCAAATCGTGCTGCGCCATTCCTGAGCCTGTACAACGCCGCCGTTGGGGCCATCTGCGCTCGTTCAATGGCGTACAGGCCGCGGTCCGGCCCGCCGATGAGGCTCACGAATGTCTTGTCCTGTTCCCCCACTTGCCGGAACCTCTCCCCGGTCCAGCAAAACAACCTGCCCATGAAGATTTTCCAGACAGTGCCCTCCTCGTCCAGACCCATGGCCTCCGACATTCCTCGGACGAACTCGAGCTTCGTCGCCCCGCCCGCAAGTGGAGGTGCGGGCGGCGGGCCGGCTGTGACCGCCGGGCGTTCCGAGACGAGGCACAGGAGGACTGCAAGCATTGCTGCAAGCCGCCTCCCGCCCCGGGAGCACAGAGCCCACGGCTGCCGTTCCTGATTCCCTTGGGCGCGTCTCATTTTTCGCCTGCCTCTGCTCCTGGTTCACAGCATCTTCCTACCATACTTATACCATGCTTCTCACCTTGAGCCCTGGATCTTTCGGGGCAGCCGTTCACGGGTCCCGGTCAACCGTGCGGCGGCGGCGTAGCGCCGGCGTCTCGCCGGCCGTGCCGGAGGCGTCTCGCCTCCGGCAGCCTGATGCGAACGTTCATCGAAGAACGACGGGCGGGCGAGACGCCCGCCCCACAGCCGGCCGGAGGCCGGCGCTACGCGAGACGCCCGCCCCACAGCCGGCCGGAGGCCGGCGCTACGTGAGACGCCCGCCCCACAGCCGGCCGGAGGCTGGCGCTACGCGACGCGGCGGCTTGCGTGTGTTCGGGGCGCCGAGTGGGATTCGAGCGAACCGGGACGTGACCGTCGGCACGGCGTAGCGCCGGCGTCTCGCCGGCAGTGCCGGAGGCGTCTCGCCTCCGGCAGGCTGGTGTGAACGTTCATTGAAGAACGGCGGGCGGGCGAGACGCCCGCCCCACAGCCGGCCGGAGGCCGGCGCTACGC